>JAJRPK010000160.1 GCA_024280785.1 Gammaproteobacteria bacterium | reverse complement strand
CCAGGGAATATATTCATGCACATTGGTGTAACCGGCGTTATAGCTTACATGTTCATCTTCCAATCCAGACCAGGTCGGCGATGAAATAATTTTACGCGGCTGCGCCTGAAGATCGCGAAAACGAATTTTTTCATCCTGCTTGGGCTTGGCCAAATGGCTATGCTCACGCCCGGTTATTTTTTCCAATGCCTCCCAGGCTTTAACCGCGACATTGCCGTTAGTTTCTGGTGCGAGCGTAAGAATTACTTCTGCCGCATCAATGGCTGTTTCTATTTTCGGCCGATGTTCGCTAATACCGGCTTCGGTAACCGTGTAATTAAGCTTCCCAAGTAACTCTACTTCTTCGTCTGTATCCCAGGAAATCCCCTTACCACCGTTACCCAAGTTTTCTAGTGCCGGCCCCAGTGATGTGAATTTCTTGTAAACGTTGGGATAGTCACGTTCCACCACTACGATATTCGGTGCAGTTTTTCCTGGAATCAACTCGCACTCACCTTTGCCCCAATCCTTTACATCAAAGGGCTGGGCCATTTCAGCCGGGGTATCATGCAATATGGGTACGGTAACAATATCTTTTTCAACACCCAAGTTACCGACAGAGATCTCAGAGAATTTTTTTGCGATGCCTTTATAAATATCCCAATCCGAGCGAGCTTCCCAAGCAGGATCGACGGCTTTTGATAACGGGTGAATAAAGGGGTGCATATCCGAGGTATTAAGGTCGTCCTTTTCATACCAGCACGCGGTGGGCAACACAATATCCGAATAGAGACAGGTCGATGACATTCTAAAGTCCATCGTAGTCACCAAATCCAGCTTGCCTTCGGGCGCATCACTGACCCAATCAACTTCAGTCGGAATCAAACCATCGTGCACCCCATTGTCGTCGTTCATCACTCCGTTTTTTGTGCCAAGTAAATACTTGAGCATGTATTCATGGCCCTTGCCGGAAGAGCCCAATAGATTTGAACGCCAGATAAACATATTTCGGGGGAAGTTATTAGGATCATCTGGCGATTCACAGGCAAAACGAATGTCACCCTTTTTTAACTGGTCGACCAAATATTCTTTTGGATCTATATTTTTAGCTTCTGCTTCACGAACAATATCCAATGGATTGCGATTCAATTGAGGCGCACTAGGCAGCCACCCCATGCGCTCAGCTTTGATGTTGTAATCGAGCATGTGCTCAGAAAAACTGTTTTTATCTGCTAACGGTGATAACACATCGTGCATGTTCACTTTTTCGTGCCGCCACTGAGAACTGTGACTATAAAAGAAAGAGGTAGAATTTATCTGCCTCGGTGGGCGGCTCCAATCCAGGCCAAAAGCCAACGGCAGCCAGCCGGTCTGTGGCCTCAGTTTTTCCTGGCCGACATAGTGCGCCCAACCCCCGCCACTCTGTCCCACGCAACCACACATGATCAACATATTAATCAGCCCACGGTAGTTCATGTCCATGTGATACCAATGATTCATCGCTGCGCCCACAATAATCATGGATTTTCCGTGGGTCTTATCCGCAGTATCAGCAAACTCACGAGCAATTTTAATGACCTTGTCGCGAGAAACGCCGGTTATTTTTTCCTGCCAGGCTGGCGTGTTGGGCACTGTATCGTCGTCATAGCTTGAGGCAACGTTTGCGCCACCCAAGCCACGATCAATCGCATAATTAGCCATCATCAAATCGTAAACCGTAGCAACTTTTACCTCATTGCCGTCGGCCAAACGAACCGTGCGTGTCGGTACGTTTCGAAACTGGATGCTCTCGCCTTCCTGATGCTGCCAGTATTCATTTTCTTCGTTGGAAAAGTTAGGGAAACCAACCAGAGAAGTATTTTTTTCACCATCAATCAATGACAACTGTAGCCGGGTTTCACGCCCTTCCCCTCCTTCACGGCTTTCAATATTCCATTTTTTGCTCCCGTCCCAGCGATAACCAATAGAACCGTGCGGAGAAACTAAACCGTTAGACAGTTCATCATAAGCAATGGTTTTCCACTCGGGATTATCATCTTGACCGAGGTTGCTATCCAGATCGCTGGCACGCAAAAAACGGCCCGTACGATATCCACCTTCAAAGTCTTCCAGCTTCACCAGCATCGGCATATCCGAATATTGACGCACGTAGTCAGTAAAATACTCGCTGGGATTATCTAAATGAAATTCTTTCAATATGACATGACCAAAAGCCATAGCTAATGCGGCATCGGTGCCCTGCTTGGGGTTAAGCCATAAGTCAGTGAGTTTGGCGACTTCGGAATAGTCTGGCGTAATCGCTACTGTTTTTGCTCCTTTATAACGGACTTCGGTAAGGAAGTGTGCATCCGGAGTCCGCGTCTGGGGCACATTTGAACCCCAAACAATAATATAATTGGAGTTATACCAATCGGCCGACTCCGGAACATCAGTTTGTTCGCCCCAGGTCATGGGCGAGGCAGGCGGTAAATCGCAATACCAATCGTAAAAGCTCATGCTCACACCGCCAATCAAAGAAAGGTACCGTGAGCCTGCTGCATAGGAAACCATCGACATTGCGGGAATCGGTGAAAAACCCACAATTCGATCAGGGCCATACTTCTGAATGGTATACACGTTAGCAGAGGCAATAATTTCGTTTACCTCATCCCAACTGGAACGAACAAAGCCACCCATACCGCGAGCAGATTTATACGCCTTAGTGTGCACAGGGTCTTCAACAATCGCAGCCCAGGCATCCACCGGATTTTTATGAAGCTTGCGCAGGTCCCGCCACAATTTTAATAACGGCTTGCGAACCTTAGGATATTTAATGCGATTGGCGCTGTACAGATACCAGGAGTAACTGGCACCGCGAGGACAGCCACGAGGTTCATGGTTAGGTAAGTCTGGTCGTGTACGAGGGTAATCCGTTTGTTGGGTTTCCCAGGTTACCAAACCGTTCTTAACATAAATCTTCCAACTGCACGAACCGGTGCAATTAACCCCATGAGTAGACCGAACGATTTTATCGTGCTGCCAACGCTGGCGATAGCCGTCCTCCCAAACTCGGGATTCATTGACAAGTTCACCGTGTCCGTCAGAAAATTCTTCCTTTTTCTTTTTAAAAAACTGTAGCCGATCGAGAAAGTGACTCATGTTTTTGTACTCTGTTAACGTGTAACGACGATGAGTTAAGGGTTATGGAACTCTGCATTTGCGCGCAGGTAGAACCACCAGTTAATAAAGATGCATAAACCGTAAAATGCGGCAAAACCGTACAGCGCTATCTCTGGCGTAGTGGCTTTAATCTGCTCGCCAAAGGCTTTAGGGATATAAAATGCGCCATAAGCGGCCACAGCAGATGTCCAACCCAAAATTGGTCCCGCCTGTTCTTTATTAAACACTTGCGAGATAGTACGAAAGGTTGAACCATTACCGATGCCGGTCGCGGCGAACAACAACAAAAATATCAAAAAGAACGGTGCAAAGAACTCTTCAGGCGTCGCAGAGTTATAGGCTGCCTTCATGTAATAAGCGACTCCAAGAGCACTGGCCAACATTACTACAGAGACAATCTGGGTAACCAGTGCACCGCCAAATTTATCGGCAATCTTTCCGCCTAACGGTCTAATTAAAGCGCCAATGAACGGGCCCATCCAAGCGTACATCAATGCACTGGGGCCATTGGCGTTAACCGTCGTATGCGTCATCACACCATCGGCACCCAGTACATGAGAGAAGCCAAAAATCACTTTAATAGCCAAAGGGAACGCAGCAGAAAAACCAATAAACGATCCAAAAGTCATGGTATAAATCACACTCATTGCCCAGGTATGTTTGTTACCAAAGATTTTGTACTGGCGCTGTAAATTAGTGCGAATCTGCCCTGGAAGCAACTTGAGCAAATACACCGTCATGAATACTACGATAATCAATACAATTTCTTTGGGCACACCAAAACCGGAACCGTTAGCCCCGGAAGGTAGTAGTAACCACAACCCAAATACGGCAGTAGCCATCGCGATGAGCAGCATACCGGTAATCACAACAAAACTATTGATGGCACCGGGTTGAACCGGCGTGACTTCCTGTGTCCCTATATTATTCATTCCAACCCAAGCCGCAATACTGAGAGGTACCAGAGTCAGTATCCAGACAAATCCGGCATTTTGAATCCAGGCTTCTGTACCCGCCGGGATTTTTCCAATCAGCGTGCCAGAAGTGGATTGCAAGATCATGGAATCGCCGCCCAAGGCGCCGAATATGGCAAAGGTCATGACTAACGGTACAATAATTTGCATCGTGGTCACGCCAAAGTTACCCAGCCCCGCGTTCATACCCAAAGCAAAGCCCTGCATTTTCTTGGGGTAAAAGAAATTGATGTTGGACATACTGGATGCAAAATTACCGCCACCGATACCCGACAACATCGCCAATAGCTGGAACACCCAAAGCGGGGTATTTTGATCCTGCAAAGCAAACCCGGCACCCAGAGCGGGAAAGATCAACAAAGCGGTGGTAAACGCGATGGTATTACGCCCTCCAAAAAGGCGGATAAAAAAGCTGGACGGGATCCTGAGAGT
>JAJRPK010000159.1 GCA_024280785.1 Gammaproteobacteria bacterium | reverse complement strand
CCGCTCACGCAGCGGAGGTAACGTCAGAGTGATGCCATTCAGACGATAAAAAAGATCATCGCGGAATTCACCTTGACCCATGAGTGCTCGCAAATCTTGATGGGATGCGCTGACGACATTTAAATCAACTTTGACGGGTGCCTGCGAACCCAGGGGTAATACTTCTTTTGTTTCCAGCACACGTAGAAGACGCGTCTGTAAATGCAGTGGCATATCACCAATCTCATCCAAGAACAGCGTACCACCATTGGATTCCAGCACACAACCACGCATACCTTCGCGCCGTGCGCCTGTGAAAGCGCCGGCTTTGTAGCCAAATAGTTCACTTTCGATTAATGATTCAGGGATTGCAGCACAATTGAGTGCGATAAAGGGTCTATCTGCCCGCTCACCCGACATATGAATGGCCCTTGCAAACTCTTCTTTGCCGGTACCTGTCTCTCCATGCAGTAGGATATAAACATTTTTATTAACAACCCGACGGGCACAACGGGCATTGTAGGCCATATGGGGGTCATTCCCCGCCAGAGATTTGAGGTCAAAACATCCTTCACTGGTTTTCGGCGGTACGGTGACAAAAGCTCCAGACCTAGTTTTAGCATACGATCGAAACTTTGGTTTCGAGCCATTTTGAACCATCGCAACAAAATGCCTGCCGTTACGACGATCATGAGCCATCAGGAGGGATGGACTCGATGTGGATGCTGACTTATCGATCGCACCGCCTTCAATTGAAAGTACTTCATCGATGTGGGAGTTGATAAACTCTTGGCGATCATCAACCTCAAGATGACTAAGCGCGCGATTATTTGCAGCGATAATTCGGCCGTCTTGATCGAGTGCCAGTAGCGCTTCAGTACCCACGCCAAGAAATTCAGAACGAGGATGAAAACTCAGCAATGTAGCGTCCTTAAAATAGCGCTGAAAATACTGATACTCAATTGAGTTTGCCGCCATTTGGACGAGCGCGCGCGTGTGAATTTGACCACGTTTCATACCCTCGGCATTAAATGACGAAGCATCGAGAATTGCAATTAAATTACCATGGGGGTCTTTGATCGGAGAAGAAGTACAGGTGAGGTCTAAGTAATCACTGAAAAAGTGGTCACCCCTGTGGATGATGACAGGGCGTTCCATTTCTAAACAGGTGCCCATACCATTGGTGCCTTGGCATTGTTCGTTCCATACTGCGCCAGGCAAGAAACTATACCTTCGGAATACATCTTCAAGCGCAGGATCACCGACGGTATTTATAATAATTCCGCTGGCATTCGTCAGCGCGATGATGTATCCCGACTGGGCCGTTTGTTTATACAATTTGCGGCATTCGACATCTGCAACTTCTCTGAATTCGCCAAGTTCATCCTGTAATCGTTGCAACGCATTAAACTCAAGGATGTCTATGTCTGGACGGCCTTGGGGTGAAAGCTTGAAACGATCAATGCATCGATTCCATGAATCGAGGATGACATCTTCGGGTTCATCCACCATTGCTTGGGAACGATCTGAAAGTAGGCGATTTATCTGCTTTTCGTGCGCGAGGGCGCGATTCTCAGTCACTATGTTTTGACCTCCTCAGAGGGTGGACAACGTCTGGTGGTCACCCTCGATACAAGTAGCATACCCTGTTTTTTAGTAATTCCATTTTTAATGGGATGTTATCGATTACGCTTATTCTAGAACAAAGCTTTCAAACTGCATAACTAACACAGAGTGTCGCATAAATATCTTAAATAAGACAGATTTATGTCTTAACTAAATGTGCCTCCTCAGTGTTTCTTAGCACCGCCTGACGCTTATATTTAAATTAATATAATTAGTGAGTTACAAAGAAACTCTAAAGGTAATCATAAGGTCCTAGCTAAGCATTTAGGTAGCTGGCATAAAACATGCCCGTATTATCTCTAGTGAATTTGGACTAATTAACATGTATACACCATCACTACACGCAATACCGGAGTTATCTGAAGGAGTGCGTGTCTGCTGGGATCATGAAGAGCACGCACACCTCCTTCTATATCCAAACGGAATGGTCGTGCTTAATCCATTCGTCAGTAAGCTATTGCGACTTTGCAATGGTCAATTGAGCATCAATCAGATTATTACCCAATTCAATTCCGCCCGCCCGGATGATCTAAGTGATGAAGAATTGCTGGTTGAGCTAGACACAGCCGTAAAAAGAGGTTGGCTAAATTTGAGGTAGTAATCTTCGCCGTTCCTACTCAACTCGCTCTACGTACTTTTTTCACTAAGCCGCGTTGTGGATCGTAACCCCAAACTGCGAGTATAAAAACCACAAATAAGACGGCTATTACGACCGCAAAAGATAGTGCATTAAACTGTCCATACAAGGCAAACCTAATTAACTCAATCGCATGGGTGAAGGGGTTGAACTGCGCCATTAAATGAATAATTTCTGCGCCAGATTCCTCCAGTTTCCATAACGGATAAAGTGCTGACGAAATAAAAAACATCGGGAAAATTACAAAATTCATAGTGCCGGCAAAATTTTCTAATTGTTTGACCGAAACTGAAAGCAATAAACCTACAGCGCCTAGCATCATTCCGCTTAGAATAAATGCAGGCAATGCATATAGCCAACCGCTCCAGGGTATTTCGACCTCGAATACAACACATAATAGAAGAAAGGCATATGCCTGTAGTACCGAAAGCAATGTGCCTGCCAGAAGCTTGCATAGCAACAAATACCAACGTGGCAAGGGTGATGTCAGCAACAGCCGCATAATACCCATTTCACGGTCGTACACCATAGCTAGAGATGATTGCATACCATTGAACAGTAAGACCATACCTAGCAATCCGGGCACAATGTATTCTTGATATTCAATATACGTTTCGTAGGGAGGAATGATCGACACACCAAAGACGTTCTGAAACCCTGCCGCAAACACAATAAGCCATAACGCAGGCCTTACCAATGCTGATAACAATCGACCCCGCTGGTACCAAAACTTGACCACCTCGCGGCCACTCACTGCTAACAGCGCACGTAAATACTTCATCGTGTTAATCTATATCGCATTCGATTTCGCGTTGATCCAATCCAAGCGTATCTAAATCATTTTTGTTGTGTAGAAAGCCTTCCAGAGGTGCTCTGGCGACGACCCAATTGGTGGTAGTAAGAAAAATTGGCTGGCGTAACTGATTATTCCAGGGACGAAATGAAAGCGGGTAACCCTTAAAACCATCTAACACAATGTCGCTACCCAGCAAAAACTCGCTTAATGTTGCAATCTTATTATCTTCAGTACGTTGTACTGCTTCAGCGATAGCTTTGATTGCCATCCACGCTGACCAATCAAAGGCCGTCATCGGGCGCCCTGCTTTGCGTAAAAAACGTTTATTAAGCTGTGGCGCACCGTGTCGT
>JAJRPK010000158.1 GCA_024280785.1 Gammaproteobacteria bacterium | reverse complement strand
TTCCATTAAATTCATTCGATATATTTGCTATATAAAGAGCATCGAGCCCGGGCTCGTTCAACAACAGGATAAGTCGCGGCAAGCGCTACTTATCCTTATTCGTTAAGCATTATTTGCCTCTATAATTCTACGTCTCTTACGGATGTGCCTAATAACCAAGAAAATTAGCAACACTAAGATCAATGGCCAACCAAAAAACAATACGGTAATTGATAGGAACATTAGGTTTCCAAGCAGTGGACGCAATATATTGGGATTGCTCGGATTTTTCCAGTCAAGTTTACGGTGCACTGCCGCATTGGAATTAAACTGATCACTACCAAGTGGGCCAACTACTTCGTGAGTAATTTTGTCAATTAAAAAATAATACTGTTGATTTGGATTACCAGTCTGCATCCTGGAGTTTTTGGGATGTGGCATTACGCCCAAAGTTTCAACGAGCAAATGAGATTCAGTAAAAACATAGTTTACGACAGGCCCGAATTCGTCTCCCTCGCTAGGGCAGATAAGTAATGTACTGTCTGAGCCGCCAATACAAACCTGAAAAGAGTTCATTCTGTAGATATTAAAGCCATGCCCTATATCCGCACTGTAATCGTTCCATCCGGAAGCCGATAAATCCTTAGCGAATACAATCAAAAGCAGCGAAGTAAGTAAAAGTCTGATCATAGAATGCTTAACAGTTAAATCAAAGGACTCGTTCCACTTATCACCCTTTCCCCTGTACCAAGAAAGTGAAGTGCCACAAATCATCATTAATTATTTAAAAATCATAGGGATAGCGAAAAGTCGATCAAATAAACTTCAGACAAAGTGAGCCATATCTAAAGAGGTCACAAATCCCTTTCCCCTGATCATATCTCGACACCCTATAAATATCAAAGCCTTAGCTCACCGCTTTTTGGTACAGGGGAACGAGGCGGCTGATCTCGGGAATTTGGCGTAAATCGATCAAGCGATGACTGCAGCTATAGCCAACTGTTAACGAGACAGCCAATCGCTGACCGTGATGACAGCACCTACGTATGAGCCAAAAGAAAAAGCAGACAATACCTCAACCCACTCGCAGTATTAGCGAAAGAAAAGACTCGTAAAAAAATGTGCTAAGTGTCCACATTGCTCCCACATCATAGTGGTAGTACAGGGTATTAATGTGGTTTATGATGATTTAAAATGGCTAGCTAGCTATCAACAAGGGGGTAATGTGGTCCAGTATGGTAAGGGAAACCAACTGTTAATCATTGGGGCGCTGGTTCGAGCCCAGCAGGCGGAGCCAAATTCTAGTTAAATATCAAAGGGTTGCGTGTAGCAGCCCTTTTTTATTTGTTCAGAATATCGCTCTGGCTAACGCACTGGGAACAACCACCTCAAGAAGGGCGGGCTATGTGCGGTAGATTTAATATTACTTCCTTGCGATAGTTAATTCTAACGTTTTCTTTTCAGGCCAATCATCCCCAGCAACGCACTACCAAATAACCATGCCGCAGCAGGCACTGGCACTACACTAGTAGCGCCAACATCGCCCGAGTGCACAGCCCAAGCAAAGAGACTACGGGTTTTATCGCCCGCTACCTGGGCGCCGTCGATGAAACTGAAGAACCACGCCCCAGAAGTCATAGGCACAAACTCCGTGACCGACCAATAGTTCTTTAGTTGGTACTTGGAGTTGGAAAACAAAAATGGCACAGCATTGATTAAGCAAAAAGAATTACAACCCGTAGCTGTACCGCTGGTATCATAACGGGCGGTATTACCCAGTATTTCATAAAACATGTACGACATTTCACTGTGGGTTGTAATGTTATAGCCGTAATCCACGCCCTTGTAAATGCTAGTACCGGTCGGGCCATCGTTGCCAACATCCACCGTTTTGGGTAAACGCCAATTGGTATAACCACCTAACGTTAAACTGTCGGCCCAAACATTTGCAGTTGACCATGTCATAAGGCCATCGGCATCATACCCACTGGATTGCGCATAGTTGGCATCGGCAAGCCACGTAATATCTTGATCGGTATCGTAATACGCTTCGAAGGTAGCTAAATTACCGTCTAAATCACGACCCACTAAAGCTGAATGAGAAACGGAAGACATCGCCATTAAAGCGATAAAAGAAATTATTATTTTCAAGGTGTTACTCCTAAATCCATTAGGAGCCAAGGGGGGGACTGATAGTAGACCAGAATCAACGGCTATTGTCCATTAACAAACTAAAGTGCTGGCCTCGTGTAGCACTATGTCGATCTTCAAAATAATTCCTTGGAAAACACACCATACTTTTTCAAATATTTCTCGTAAAATCATCTAATGTAAACCGGCTCACCCACCAACTGACAGTTTAAAGTAATGAGTGTCCCAAATTATTTCAACACCCTTAGTCAAGGGGACATTGCTACCCCCGACAGCTTAAATATACACTTACCGGTCTTCTGGCCATTCAAGGTCAAAAGGAAATGGACGCTGTTCGGTATTAAATGTTAGATAGCGAATAATTTGAAAAATAAAGGTTGCCAACTGTCGACCAAAACGCTTGAGGTTATCATTCGGTTCGTCGGTCAGTAGTACACAAAAAAACTGGATGACGATTACCGCAGCAACCACAAAACGTGAAACGCTATAAAGAAAGACAACCACCACCATAAAAAATAGCCGCATCCAAATAGTTTGCGAACTTGTATCTTCTGTTAGCCCCTCAGATGGATCTTTCGACTCTACCGGTAACTTTTCCCGCTCATCTCTTTCTTCAGTCATACCCCACCTCCAAATTAACTCAAATATGTGTAGTCTTACTGTGCAGTCAAACGTGCAGTCAAAGCTCACGCTACTCAATGCTCATACTGCCTCGTCTAACTGAGAAGAGCTAGCATAATCTCACTATGGCTGACTCGCTGCATACCGAGTGGCGTTCTTGTCTATCCCCATCCTGAGAAAAGTAACGTATAGTATAGTGAACGAGAATTTCTCGACTGATAACAGGACCTACCTCTACATGGCATCATCCCCTCCGATATTTGTGCTCTGCTGCTCGCGATCGGGCTCGACTTTATTGCGGTATATCCTGGATACTCACGCCGAAATTTTTTGCCCTCCAGAACTACACCTTTCTCAGCTGGCTTCTCAACTACAACCCATCTTTAGAAACCTTAGCCAATTTAAAGTAGATGCTACTCCGGAACAAAAACAAACGATCATTGCGCAAAAAATTCAACAGCATATCGACGACATAATGATGCCGTACGCCCGTGAACAGCAGAAATCAATTTGGTGTGAAAAGTCGGTGAGAACTCTCCCCGAAATGTCACTGATTCACCAAGTATTTCCCAACGCGAAATATATCTGCCTCTATAGAAACTGTTTAGATCAAGTCAGTTCGGCACTGGATATCGTCAATGCCGATACTGATATGGGCGACTACGGGTTTGACCCATTTATCAAAAATGCGAACGCCGACGTTATCAATGGCTTGGTCGATTATTGGATTTGGATGGTTAGTGCGAGCTTGAACTACGAGCAATTCAATCCAAAACAATGCTTTAGATTGCCTTACGAGGCCATTGTCAATGACACCGAAAATTTATTAAAAGCATTATTCAAATTTTTAGGCGTAGCGTGGGATGAACAGCTGATAGATAGAATTTTCACCCAAGAGCGAAAAATTGGTCGCGGCGATTACAAAATTATTGACACTCAAAAAATAGAAAAATCATCCGTGGGAAAGAAAACCTTGGATGTTCAAAAGATCTCGCCAGATCGAATAGCTAAAATCAATCAATTACACAAAGCTATTGGATATGAATTAATTTCTCAATAGGCCACTTTTTAAGAATCCATTTGGTCTCTAGTTTCTTTTGGTCTCTACTTTCTATAGGTGCATTATAGATGGGTTAAAGACGGAGAAAACTAAAAAAATACGTTACCCGTTCCTTCATCACGAAACCACTTTGTAATAACCGCTTTACGGCCTCTTACTACCGGTAATGCTTGATGACGAGAATCGTAATTAATATTTCCATCTCGATAAAGATTATTCCACGCTACAGCTGTTCCTAGCTTGGGCTCAAATTCCATATCCAGTTCGACAAATCGTGTGTTTCCGCCCTGCTCTGGCACTTCCAGATAAACCATGCAGGTCCAGGTTCTTTGCCCGGGATGTAATAAAGTGCGACGAGCTTCTGCCAATACTTTAGGGCCAAAAACATCCGCATGAGAAACGTATTCTTGTTTCTCTTCATAAAACTGCGCCTGAATGAGCTCTGCAAACCCCAGTTGAATTCCCAACAGCCGTGCAATTTTCGCATCTATTTGACCGACAATTGCGCCATGCTCTGGTTTTAAATAACAGCTTGTACTAGTACGGCCCTGAATGGGCTGTCCGTTTGCCAACAAGGAAGGCTCTGCTATCGGCAGACTAATATCGACAAGTTCACTACATTCTTTATCATTAAGAAAATCATCGATCACATACAGTTGCAGTTTATCGTTGTCAACGCGACGAATAATTCGATCACTAAACTCCGGGTGTGAATCTCGCGTTAAAGCTATATTTGCAAAGGCCTGATAGTCGTGAAAAGGAACCATTGCTTCATTTTCTGGAGGATATGCCGACCCCATCACTGACTCTATCGCCGCTAAGGAATAATTATTTTGGAGCAACATATCGCGAATCAAACACGGCACCCTGCCCGAAGCCAAGGTTTCTTGTACCCACTGTACTATTTCGGGTTCAGCTTGCTCCTTTACCATCGATGGTTCCCACTCATTAAAACTGCCAAACCGTTGGTACGATCAACACCGTTGTAATCCCTACCAAGACTGTCAGCGGAATGCCCATTTTCAAAAAATCTACAAACTTATACTCACCAGGGCCATAAACCATCAAGTTGGTTTGGTAACCGATAGGGGTAGCAAAACTGGCAGATGCGGCAATCATTAAGGTAATCGCAAACGGCGTTATGCTAACACCCAATTGAAGACTAATTGCCGCCGCAACCGGAAACAACAAAACGGCTGCCGCCACGTTTGATATCAAGGCAGAAAAACCCGCTGTTAAAATAAATAGTGCCGCTAATGATGCGTGAGGAGAATCACCGACTAAACCAATAAACCCTTGCGCGATAGCTAATGCCGCGCCGGTTTTCTCAAGCGACACGCCTAACGCAATTGAAGCCCCTATGACGATTAATACTTGCCAATCAATACTTCTCCGAGCCTCTTCTGCGCGAGTACAATGACTAAATACCATTGCCCCAGCGGCCAACATGGCGGCTTCTAACATCGATAACATTCCGGTAGCCGCCAAGGCGACCATAAGCGCAAATATGGCTAACGCTCTGGGCATACGCTCGTGAGATACAGGACTGTAGTCGTCGATTTTTCTTACCAATAAAAAATCCCGAACATAGCGCTGCTGCCGTTCAAAAGAACGACCTGCTTCGATCAGCAAAGTATCACCCGGTTTGAGAACGATATCACCAATTCGACCGGTGATTCTGGCACCTTCCCTTGCCACGGCGATAATCGCCGCCCCGTAAGTTGAGCGAAAACGCCCCTCTTTAACAGTCTTTCCCACTTGAGGAAAACTGTTAGAAATAACTACTTCTACCAAATGGCGCTGAGAACGTTCAGAGTCCAGTTTAAATATTTGATCGCCAACGGGCCGAAGTCCACGTATTTTTTGCAAATCGACCACTGACTCAACGTTACCCGCAAACACCAGACGGTCATCACCATGTAATTCTTGAGCGGGACCTACCGCCGTAATTAGATGTCCTGCTCGCTGAATCTCTACCAAAAACACACCGGGCAAGCTTCTGAGGCCTGCCTGCTCGACGGTTTTGCCAACCAGAGGGCTATCAGGCTCTACTAGCATCTCTACCGTATATTGACGGGTATCACCAAACTGCTGTTCACTTATATCTTTTCCCTTTGGCAACAACCACCGACCCATGATAAACACGTACAACAAAGTGACAATCACGCAGGGAACTCCCACCCAAGCCAACTCAAAAATACCCAAGTGATTGGACGCTGCCGAC
>JAJRPK010000157.1 GCA_024280785.1 Gammaproteobacteria bacterium | reverse complement strand
CCTTAGCAATACAAGCCGCAATGGCCTGGTTCGATTGCAAAGCTTCTGAGCCACCTCTTAAAATGGCCGCATTGCCTGATTTCAAACATAAACTTGCGGCTTCGACAGTAACATTTGGCCGAGACTCGTAGATAATCCCTATCACTCCGAGAGGCACACGCATTTTGCCCACTTGAATACCCGATGGTTGTGAGCGCAACTCCGAAATGCCACCGATTGGATCAGCTAACGCGGCAACTTGCTTTAACCCCTCGATCATTCCATCGATTCTAGCGTCTGTCAGCTCAAGCCGATCAAGCAACGCCGACTCTAACTTGTTTGTTTTTGCTGCCGCCATATCGTTAGCATTAGCGGCTAATATCGACGGCCTTGAATCCAAGATATGGCTAGCAATAGACAATAACGCAGAATTTTTAGCAGACGTTGATGCAGCGCTCATCACTCGGCTAGCCGCGCGGGCTTTTTCTCCCAAAGATTGCATGTATTGATCAATATTCACTATCTTTTCCCATACTATTTGATAATGTATTCTCGCACAGATCATTGGCCTAGCAACATGCCCAGCGGGGAGAAAAAACGGCAATACATGGCATTCGCTAGCGAAATACCCCATCATTGCGCCCAACATCAGTCCTGACATTTCCCTCATACTTTAACAACGAGAATTCCCATGCCTGAAACTCCTAACAATTCCTCTGATGGCAAGGCACCAAAGCCCATATCCGATAGCGAGGTGCGCATAGGCAGAGCCATCATCAAAATGATGTCTCACTCACAGACCTTTATCTACAAGCTCAGTAATGGCCGCCTCTGGACCACCTTTCCTGGCGGCTATCCCATTTGCTTGATAACTTGCACAGGGCGAAAATCCGGAAAAAAACGCACATTCCCACTCATTTACGTTCCGTATAACAGTGCTGGAGAAAGCAGCACCGAAGTGAAGAACTTAGAGAGTGTCGATAACGTGATCTTGGTGGCATCGCAAGGTGGTATGCCTATAAACCCTCTTTGGTATTACAATATTGCAGCAAACCCTGATATTGAAATATTTCAGGCCGGTACTACCCGACAAATGACCGCCACACAAGTAGACGAGAAAACCAAAGCAGAGTTATGGCCACATATATGCAGTATTTATCCTGATTACGATGACTACCAAAAAAGGACAGAAAGGGACATTCCGGTATTTCTGTGCCAAATTAAAAAGAATTAAACTCACAATGAAATTAACCCTTCCTTTGATACAATTCGCAAAGGTTAAAAGTCATCGCAAAGTTAAAGTTAAGGTGTCTGAGATGAATAAAAAATTTCTAGCTATCATTTTTGTTTTTTTGGTCGGCAGCCTATCGGCTTGCGAGGTACTATTAATTGGTAGCGCTGCTGTTGCTACCTATGAAGTATTAAAAGATGAACGCAGCGCCACTGAAGTCGCCACTGATACACGCATCGTAGCTGATATCAAACAAAAATTACTGCGGGATCAAACTATTTCGGGGTGGGATATTAATGTCGACAGTTTCAAAGCTGTCGTTACTCTCCACGGAAATATTCCTTCAACCACGATTAAAGAGCGAGTTATTTTGGTGGCAAGTAGCGTGAAGGGAGTGGAGAAAATTGTGAGCAAGTTAGTTATTGTGCCAAAAACCATAAGCTAACCGATAAGCACAGTACTAAACCGGTTTCAATGCTCTTGTAACAGCTCATTTTTCCAGCCCCACGAAACAGACCTTCTCTGCTGATTTCTATCAAACTTAAATTTGCGCCTCAATGACCGACACTATCTTCTCAGCAGCAGTACCGTCTCCATAGGGATTGTGCGCTTTTGACATAGCAGTATAAGTACTGGCATTCAGCATAACCTCTTCTACGTGTTGGATAATGGCATTTTTATTCGTGCCAACCAATCGAACAGTACCCGCATCTACAGCCTCAGGCCGCTCAGTCACGTCACGCATAACCAGTACTGGCTTACCTAACGACGGCGCTTCCTCCTGAATCCCCCCCGAATCCGTTAAAATTAACGAAGACCGGTTCATCAGCCAAGTAAATGGCAAGTAATCTTGCGGTGCAATCAAGCTAACATTGTCTAAACCAGAAAGAATATCATACACCGGCTTTTGAACATTAGGATTTAAATGAACAGGATAAACAAACTCCCAATCAGAATGAGCTTTCGCTAGTGTTTTTATGGCTGAACATAGATCGACAAAACCTTGACCAAAGTTTTCTCGCCGATGCCCCGTTATTAACACGAGTTTTTTATCACTCTGACTCAGCCTCTCGAACAATTTTTCCCCAACAGCATCGCTCCATACGGAATCGGTATATCGACCTAACCGTTTCTTAACCCAGAGTAAGGCGTCAATCACAGTATTGCCTGTCACAGTTATCGCCGAGCTAGATATATTTTCTTTTAATAAATTTTCTTGTGAAGAGATTGTAGGTGCGAAGTGCAGGCTAGCTAACCGCCCAACTAAACCCCTGTTAGCCTCTTCAGGAAACGGAGCGCTTATATCTCCTGTGCGCAATCCTGCCTCGACATGCCCCACCGGTATTTGCTTATAAAAAGCAGCTAAACTAACGGCAAAACATGTTGTTGTATCGCCGTGTACTAACACTAGATCAGGGCAGTAATCGGACAATACGCCTCGCATGCCCAGCAGTATTCGTGACGTTATATCGTACAAATCCTGATTTTTTTGCATCAAGTCCAAATCATAATCTGGAGAAATGGAAAATAAATCCAGCACTTGATCGAGCATTTGCCGATGCTGAGCGGTAACGCACACGCGATTCTCTAACGAGTCGCTCTCATTCAACGCTAAAACCACTGGCGCCATTTTAATCGCTTCCGGGCGAGTACCGAATACCGTAAGAACTTTATAAGTCATAGATCAAACATACCTAATTCGGCCTTCACCGCCGAAGACAAGCTAAAGCTCTGCCAGTGTTGATTCGGCAATATCAAAACCCTGGTATCGCACTTCTTTATTCTTTGTTGCTAACTCTAGATGCGTTTTAGCACTGCCGCTATCACCTAGTTTATAATATGCCATCCCCAAGTGATATTGTAATAGACCAGAGCTGCCTAATTTGTCTACCGCCGCCTGTAGAAAAGTAACCGCCTGACCGTACTCTCCCGTCAAATACAAAACCCATCCTACTGTGTCTAGATAAGCAGGATTATCAGAAGCTTTCAATTCAGCCACCAACACATTCGCTGCTTTAACATTTTCAGGTGTATTCAAATGTTCAACATAGAGCATGGCTAAATTGTTTTTAGCACTGAGGGCATCCTCATTTTTATCTATCATCGATAAATAGACATCTCGCGCCTTTTCATATTTCTTTGTTTGGTAATACAAATTAGCGAGTTCAAAAGCGAGACTATCATTTCCAGAGGCCTCCATCCCACGCCGCAGGATATTCTCGGCATTGTCCAGATCGCGCTGCACTAAGAACACTTTCGCCAACTGTTTATAAGTAACAACTAATTTATCGTTCAGCGAAAGTGCTTTCTCAAGTGAAACAACAGCCAGATCATATTGCTGACTTTGCGCATAGAGCGACCCTAGTATGTGTGGGCAATGAGCTTGTTTTGGATAGGCATTACAATGTTGATCCAAGTAAGCAATAGCAATATCCACGCCTTTTTGCTCCGCTAAAACCTGAGCTAAAGTGGTAAGTGATTCAACCGCGTTAGGGGCATTTTTAATTGAGGCCTTTAAGTTCTTGGTAGCCGCATCATATTCTTCCGCGCGCAGGTTTAACCCGGCCTGTAAAAAATAGCCCAGCGCCTTAGAGTCTTCGGAATCAATTAAGCGCTTGGCAAATAGACTTGCGGCTTCCCAATCCTCCTTTAGCACCAGCAAACGGATAAGATTCGTTACCAAGCCAGCATTATCTGCATCCAGCTCAAGCGCTTGATGAATATAATTTTCTGCTTCCTGATACTGCTCTACCTTAATCGCGATTCTAGCGGCCCCAGCCAAAGTTTTTAAATCCGGCTTTTCTAATGACATTAGCTTTTTAAAATTATCCAAAGCTAACTCAAGATTGCCCTCTAACTCTTGAGCACCCACCAGCATTTTTAGCGCGGCCACCGATTCGGGGTCATTTTTTAACACTACTCGCAAATCAGCAATGCCCGCTTTAAGTTTGCCATCTGTGAGAAGTATTCTTGCCCGCATTAGCAATGCCAACACATTTTCTGGCTCAATTTCAAAAATTTCTTTTAACACTACATTTGCAGAGGAAACATCCTCGTCTCGCAAGTAGATCCCCACCAACATATTTCTAGCTTCTATGGATGCTACACTGAGGGGATCTTTTTCTACTGCATTAGCCAGTACGTCTTTAGCTAAATCTTTGTCTCCGGTAAATAAATGCAACTGAGCTAAAGCGATAAAAAACTTGCTCTCGTCTGGATACCCTTTCAAATATTCTTCTGTTTGTTTTATAGCTAATTCTTTTGTTTGATGCCGTAACAAATACGATATCAGGGCTAACTTTGGCGTCACTTGTTCATCATTATTACTAGCGAACGTTCTCAGCACTGCTTCTGCCTCATCGAACTTTGACTCTCTAATATAAAACTTAGCTAATGTTGTTGCATACTTTACCTCCTCGGGATACTCCGCAGAAAGTCGCAATAATTCCGCTTCAACATCATCCGCACGCCCCATGGTTTCCAATAATGATAATTTCATCAACGCAATTATTTGATTATTCGGCTTTAACTTTTGTGCCTCAGCCAGAATCACTAAACCTTTTTCCGGCTGTTTCTCTTCAAAATACTTTTGAACCAAAATCCCCAGAGACTCAATAACACTTGCGTCTAAAGCCAAAGATTGTTCCGCCAACATTTCAGCCTCTTCAACCATACCCTGACCGCGCAAGCCATAAGCTTTATAACCCATAACTTGTGCATTATCCGGGTCTAACGAAAGAACGGTATTAGAATGAATTAATGCTTTATCAAAATCCTTAACCGAAACAAATATTTTTGCGAGCGATATGTTAGCGGCAATATTTTCAGGCTCCGTCTCAATAACTGATAAAAAATGTCCATACGCTTTACGTATATCCCCCTTTTGAAAGCTAACCTCTCCCAAAATTTGTCGTGCAGCGACATTCTTTGGGTTAATTTGCAGCACATTACTTGCGTCGATTCTCGCTTTATCATAATTCTCTTCGGCAAAATATTTTTCAGCTCTATCGAGATATTTTGCCTGGCGATCTTCGCCCTTACCGCAGCCTGCAAGGATTACGGCTAACAAAAGAGTCAATATAAGTATCTTATTCATTGTGAACTTACCTTTTCCTATTTAATATTCTATGTACTACTTTAATATTCTATGCGTCATCTAAGCAAACGTTTTAAAAATACTGTATTTTCAGTTGTTTTTAAATAAACGCTCTAACCCCAACTATTGAAAGCGTAAGTAACGCAAAACAAGTCATCACCGTTAGATCTTTGGAGCGACCGATAATGAACTCTGCTGTATACAGTAAGACAGCTAATCGCACTACTGAACCGATTATCTCGTTGCTATTATCAGAGCCTATAGTTAGCAAGGGTGCAGCGAGTAAAATCAATACCACTAAGATGTCTTGGGTATCCAGTCGAAATACATCCCGTCGAGTCAAACGAATAGACAAACCAAGAAATAGAACCAACACAACGAACATAGTATCAATAGTAGAATGCGCGTGCACCCAGCCCAACGCAAAAGCATCTAACCGATATGTTGCCACAAATACCGATATAGCGCTGGCCGTATAAAATGTTAATCGAGCAACACTCCCAGCTATATGCCCTGAACCCCACCGAAAAGATGCCGCTATAATAAACACACTAACGGAAATCCAGCCAGAAATCGATGGTGGCGAAGGTGCGATAAAAACACAAGCCAACCAAATAACACCTAATAAGCACTGAATAACAATGGCGCCGTGATTGTGAAGCCAACCAAGCCGCCTTAACCATAGATTTCTTCGCTCGCGAGTTTCCGCCACTAGCTTCCTACGTCGCTTACCGTAAGCGGATTGCTTCAAAAAATTAATTAGCCCCAACGTTATTGCACAAAACAATAGATAAGATAACAGTACAACGATGTCGGCTTCGAACCTTACTGTGTATGCCATCAACAGTAATAGAAAGTTAAGAAAATAGAGGGCCGCAACAGCTTGATAATGGAGTAAACCAACCGACAAAAACTGATGATGCAAGTGCCGCTGGTCAGGGTTAAAAGGTGATTGCCCATCTCTTATTCGTAGCAACATAACCGACAAAGTATCCAAAATTGGCAATCCCACCACCACGATAGCCAATAGCGGGCTAACAGCGGACCCTGAGGACTGCGTCACCATAATTGCCAAACAAGCGGTAACAAAACCTAGAAACTGACTACCCGCATCGCCCATAAATACCGAAGCAGGGTGAGTGTTAAAACGCAAAAAACCCATTAACGCTCCCATCGTCGCGACAGCAATGAGAACGTATGATGTATCACCCGCCGCCAAACCCAAGTATGCAATAAAACCCAGGCTTAATAGACTGGAGCCCGCTGCCAAACCGTCGAGCCCATCACTTAGATTGACCGCATTCGTCACACCCAGAATAAACAATGCCATAAAAGGAAAGCTTAACCAAGAAACCAAATCACCCAAGCCAAGGAACGGTGTTTTAGTGATTTCAACATTGCCGAACAAAAATACCAACACAGCAATAATTTGTCCAAAAAATTTCCATTTGTAACTTAAGTCATGGCGATCATCCAAAAAGCCAAAGATAGCAATAATCAAGGCTCCGGTAAAAAAGCCAAACAATGAAGAAACGTCTCGAAGCCAGAATAGTGCAGGAATAAATACTGCAATCGCAATCGCAATCCCCCCACATCTAGGTATAGGGTCACTATGTATTTTTCGGTCACCATCAGGCTCATCAACCAAACCTAAAACACTGGCATAACGAATCGCAACAGGGACTAGCGCTGTACTTAGTAACAGCGCTAACGCAAAGCAAATGGCAATATCCACCTAGGAATTCACCACGCGCACTACCCTTTGACTTCTATCATAATTAATTAGGAACATAGTCTGACAACACAGGATAAAATACCGACATATAATCTTGCAAACGTTTATCGGCTATTGAGACATCACTAGCTTCTGGCACGTAGGTAACTAACCGGACTAACGCTCCGTCGGTACGACTTATGGTCAGTGAGTCCCAAAATATATACCACTTTGCAAAGTATTCATTGGTTATATTGCGTCCCCTGCCTTGAAACCAATAATATACAAGCTGTTTATGCACACCTTTCTGCATAACGACTCGATTAACGTTTATTACCTCCCCCCCTAAATCAGCATCTACTAAAGGCTCTATCGTATGACTGAGAATCAACCACCCATCGCCAGGCAAACAAGATTTCGGTGAATGTATTGAAGCGCCTTTTCTTTGTCCTTGATACCAAGCCACGTAAAAATTCACAGCATTTTTTGAGCCACTTTTTATATAATCACCGATAAAATAATCCGTTAGATTGAGCGCACCGAGCACGTCACTTTCTAGATTACGGCTACGACCAACCCACTCATCTTTAGCAATTGGGAACTCAGAAAATGTGGTGCGATCAGGTACATCATCCTCCCGCTCCGAAAAATATATCGAGCCAGGAGCCGCAATCAACAATATGACCAAACCAATCCAAGCAGGCGAGCTAGTGGTTGACGGAGCAGAAAATGAGTTCTCGACTTTTTGACTAAAGCCAAAATCAAGATCGAACAAATCACCGAAAGCCCGTTCTTTTTTTGAAAACAGGTAAAAAATCCCTATCTCACCAAGCAATACACCTAGACAAGCCATAAAAACAATCCAGCCTTCAAAATCGTGCAAAAATCCTTCTGCAGCAGCAATGCCATAGTGCTCCACAGTAACGCCAATCACTCCAATCCGAAAACTATTCATCAACACCGTAATAGGAATAGTGGAAAGAAAAATGAAAACTTTCTGCCATATCGGGCCACGGTAGATGTAGGAAATCAAAAAACCAAAGCTCATCAGCGGAAATAAATATCTTAAACCACTGCATGCCTCCACCACCTGAAGTTGGTAAACCCCTAAATCGATAACATTGCCTTGTAAGTAAACGCTAATGCCAAATAGCCTGATAACGAAAACACCTATCGAAGAAGAGATAAGCTGTAATTCTTGCGACAAGTTAAAATAAAGAAAATTTGGCAGTGGAATCATAAATATTAAATAAAAAATAGGCGCCCAAATTACTTTCGTCCCCTTAACTCCCACCCAAAGCAAGGCAATAGCAAACAAACCTATAAAAAACGCATACTGAATTAATGTATAAATTGCACTCAGTTCTCCCAAGAGCCACACAAAAAGTGCAACCACAAGCAGCAGCAAGCCAAGTACTGATCCAGATTGAGCGCTCTCTGCCAATAGGTAACGCTTTTGCCAAAGTAAGTAAACTGCTACAAACGGAATCATATAACCGTGGCTATATTCATCTCGCTCCCACCACTTAACCATCAATTCGAGTCCGTCATAGCAGACAAACCCCAAAAGCACTACAGCAGCAACAACCGACAAAAAACCCTTACTTAAAAAAACTTTTGTGATGTCCATCAGACAAATCCTAATTTTACAAATATTTTATTTCAGTCAACGGCAACAGGCCGCTTACAGCCTTGGCGAAAAGAGTCGTCGAAAAGCACAATACTCGGAGACCAGTGCTTGGGGGCCAGTAAATTTTATCGCCAGAAGCACCCCTAAATAAATTTATACGCCAGTATTTTCCTGTGATATCTAATCTGTGGCATATAAATAACCACCACCGGCCTCATTTATTGTGTCGCAACATAAAGTGTAGCTTAATGCAGCATACTTTCTAAGACGTCCAGATATTCGTTCGCAAGAACCTTTCTATCAAAATGTAAAGCCACGTAATCACGCCCCCTCTCAGAAAGGGCTCGGTATAGCTCTCGATCATTTTTAAGCTTTAATACCGCCGCTGCCAACTCATCTCCCGATTCAGGTCGTATGCAAACACCTGTACCCGCCTCTTCGATAATTTCTTTAACCTCCCCTCCTACACCCAGAACGATAGGCGTAGACATCGCCATACTTTCAAAAATCTTTGATGGAATGACAGTCTCGAACAGAGGAAGGTTTCTCAACAATACTAAACTCACATCCGTCACTGACCATACCTTCGGCATTAATTGCTTTGGCTGCAGCCCGTACATCCTTATATTGTCCAATCCGCGTCGCGCGACTTCCTTAGCCAGTCGATCTTTTTCTGCCCCGCTTCCTACCATTAAAAACACTATATCTTCATGTGTTCGCAGAATATCGGCAGCGTCTAATAGGGTATCTAAGCCATGAGCCATGCCGTGAGTACCGACATAAGACGCAACAAATTTATCTTTTAACCTCCATTTGACGGCCAAATCTTGGTCTTTATCTAACGGCTCAAATAGATCAAGGCTAACGCCATTTCTTATTACGGTGATAGCATTATCATCACCACCTCGCAACAATATATGCGTTTTAAATGCTTTTGTAACTGGCACAATATAGTCGGCTTTGCGATACACAAACCTTTCGATCCATTCCAAAAGGCCAATTAAAGCTTTATTTTTAATCGCTCCAACCGCAAGAATTGACTCCGGCCACAAATCTCTAATTTCTAACAACCAAGGAACACGTTTTATACGAGAGACAAAGTAACCCGCCAGACCATTAAAAAACTGTGGTGATGTCGAAATAACTACATCGGCTTTTGCTAAAAAAGGCGCCATCACAACTACCATGAGCAGGTAAAAAATATAGTTACACGTCCGCTTAAAAAAACCCTCATTCGCCGTAATATATGTTTTTACCTTTATCGCCTTAATGCCATCTTTACGTTCTACCTGCCACCAGCGATTTTTGTATCCTGGATAGGCTTTACCCATCGGGTGGTGCGGCACACAACTAACAACGGTAACTTCATGGCCCTGTTCAACCCATAACTTGCAATGCTCATACGTTCGAGTTGCGGGTGCGTTAACTTCGGGGGGGAAATAATGTGATAAAAATAAGATCTTCATTCGCACTTACGCTGAATACAGTAACCCAGCTTTACCGGCATAGTCGCTGTTTTAATAATGGTTATACAAGTCCCCTCTAGCTTCAAACCAAATTCAGGGCAGTATGCTGACCGCCCAATCTTATACTTGCAATCTGCGGTGACCAGCAGCTCTGCGAAAAGCTCATCTTGGTAGAAAATAAAGATCAAATTTTCACCCGCTTCACGAAGGCGAAAATCAGGATGAATATGAATAAAACTCTCTACTCGGTGCTCGCCTTGGCCTTCAAGTGTATCAGCGATGTCGATCGTAGCTAAAGCATCTTTTGATAACTTTACATTGATCACCCTGCTATGCTGAAACCTCGGAGTCGTCCTCCATGCGCTGGCAAAAAAACCGCTATAAGAGCCCGACAGCTCAATAACATTTTGATTTTTATAAACTTTTCCAAAATGTTTTTTTGCTCGACGGGCGACGCGAAATTCACCCCAAATCTCTGATTGTTCAGCCCCGTCTACACTTACTGTATTGTGG
>JAJRPK010000156.1 GCA_024280785.1 Gammaproteobacteria bacterium | reverse complement strand
AAACTCCACGAGATAGGCGTTCAATCTCACCTTTCTCAAGCATGGAATAAAGTGTATAACGGTTAATACCAGCATTGAGTGCTTCTGACATGTGGATTGTGCCACCATTATTCTTTATGATTTTTAGTATTTGAGGTGCAGACATAGTTACATCGATTATTATTAAGTATGGTATATTTGTCTGATTATAGAGTATTTTATTTAAACGTGCAATTTAAGGTGGATGGACTACTTTTGGTAAGAATTTCTCAAGAAAAAGCACTAACTTTTCCTTGAGAATTTGAGTTTTCGGAATCGAAACAGCACGGAATTACAATAAAATAATTTTGGAGTATAAAAAATTTAAGGATACTTTTACCCTAAATAAATGGGTACACTGTAGGTACAGTGCTCAGTTTTTATACCTTACGCTAAATTACGCTAAGTTACTGATTGTAAACTACTATTAACTAAATTAGATTAATATAGGTTTCGCTTAATTATCAGTAACTTATTGATTTATAAGGCGACTTAAAATCCCTCGGTGGCAACACCGTGCCGGTTCCATTCCGGCCCCGGGCACCATTAGCTTGTTCAACACCGTCCAGAAATGCCCCGTAAAGCTTATAGACACTGGCTTTATAGCTTTCACGAAGTCCATCTTAGTCTAATGCAATCCATCGACATACCGTTGTATTTAACGATAACTTTGGCGGTAATCGCAGTACAGATACTTGGTGTTACCGCCAAATGGATAACAAACCTAATTCGCTTACCGATACCGCAATACGTCAAGCCAAGCCCAGAGCTAAGCAATACAAAGTTTCTGACGGTTAGGGCTTTTATTTAGTGCCTGACCGAAAACCCTGTCATTCATAAAACCCTGACGATTTCACCCGACGAACTCGGGAGGGACGGATTGGCGGATGAAATGGCTGATATCTGAACATCCGCCGTTTTTTGAGCACACAGGGCTCATTGGGCGAATTTTAAAGACACCTTTCCTGTCGTTTGCGGGTGATGATGTTGCCAGCGCTATCAGGCTTGCCTTCGGTGTTTCTCTTTTTCCCGGGCTTGCTTGAGGCGTTTTTCCTGAATGATTTCTGACCCCATTTTCTGGATATTCCGTGCCACCATGGCTAACGCGATGTAGCGTTTAAATCCTTTCAGTCCATGATCCAGGCATTTATCCAGACCATGGACTTCCAACGCGTTTATGCCTGATTCTACCGCGGAGTGTTGCTTTCTTCCTTTTCTAAATACCGGGCTGTTTTCTCTCGCTTGCTCTTTTTGGTTACAGCGTCCTTTTTTAGGCAGGATGACTTGGTCCAGTAATTCTGCCAGTCCAAGCTGGTTTTCGGGGGAGTGAAAGCCCTTGTCAAAACTGCAGGCGCTTAAGGCCGGGTATTTTTTCTGGGTTTCTCTGATCATCTCTACGGCGATTTGATTATCCGTTTCGTTTTCCATCACCCGGTGGTGCAGAATGTATCCTTCGCTGCTTTCCAGCACGCAGACCTTCAGTCCCAGCTCGACCGGTACACCGGCTTTTCCTTTGTTGATCCATTCGGTATGCGGCTCAAACAGGGAGAAGACTTTTTCTGCGTGGGGGATCTTTTCCCCTTGCAGGACACGCCGGTCTATTTGCTCCATTTGACGTTGGGCATGTTGTATAAAGTCCTCTATTTGTAGCGCCAGCAGGGCATCTGCCAGGCTGAGATTGGGAAGGGCAACGGCCAGGGTCGCCTGACTTTTAGTGATGAATCGCTGGCACAGATCGATCGTGTCCTGATGGGCTTGCGCTATCCGTTTATCGCGTTGATATTTCTTGGTTTCGTCTCGAGAATTCGAGCGTTTCAGTTGCTGGGCCTTGCGGCAGGCGCTTTTGACTTGCCTTATATTGTACTGACATTGCCGCCAGCCAATAATGCCATTGTGGTCGGCATAGTCTGCGGTGAGTGTGAGGATTTTCCGTAGTGCATCATAGAGCAGGTTGATGTCGGTTGGGTAATGGACATCTGTTTCGACAACAAAGGAATCACAGCGAGCGGTTAGGGTTTCTTTTTTTTAATGATTGACCGGCGCGTACTACAATCTGATTGATCTCATCGAGTATTTCCGGCGTGAGTTTCTGAACATTGTCTTTGACGGTTTGTAGACAATAGGTTTTGTCATCATCAACCAGACCATGCCCGAGCATTTGGCGGAGGGTCTTGTGCTGGTTTGCCAATTCCAGCAGGCGATCATAATCACAGTTCAAGTTCAGTCTTAATGTCCCCATCACCAGGATATTCCAGAGTGTCATGCCCGGTCGACCCTGTTCTGTGCAGATATCATCCGGCGTGAGTTTTTCCAGGACGCTGAAGAGTTCTGCCCGTAAGGTTTTATCGGTATACAGATACTGCAAGCCTTGCAGTATCTGAGGAATGTCATCACGAGAGCGTGTGTCAATGTGGATGTCTGCGATCTCTAATTCGCCAAGCTGAAGTTGCGGGTGGGTGACGTTACGCATGTTGAGTTTTTAGTCGAAGTTGGGTGAGTTAAAGGCGGTTTTGGCTGTATTCCACCCGATACTGAACTTTTTTGGATAACTTCGTGTGACTATTTGTTTGTTTTCCCTTTT
>JAJRPK010000155.1 GCA_024280785.1 Gammaproteobacteria bacterium | reverse complement strand
TATGGAAAGAACTTGTTCTTTGCTCTGCCCCAACTCTACCTTTCCAGCTTCTAGTTGATAGGCGTCAATCGCACTCTTGATCGATTGATTGGTGCTACAAGCCGACAAAAACAATATGCTCAAAAAACCTAATGCCATAACAATAGATCTTACACCGTCCACATTTTTAATCGTTATCGATTTTCTCATCACTACCTCCACACTGCTTTGTACAATCTTAAACCTCTGCGCCGCATTCTTGGACGCTACAGGAAACATTTAGTTCTAAAGCCATTAGTTCTGAAGCCATTAAATAATCATTTTTCTATATAAGGCCATTTAACTTGTTATTTTACAGCGGCTAATGCAATCGCCCGCTGATACAAAAAGTTTTTCTTTAGTCCCGTTAGTTTTACCGCTAATGCCGTAGCTTGCTTAACCGGCAATTCAGCCAATAATATACGCAATACTTTATCGGCATTTTGCTCTACGGCATCGACATCGGCATCGCTTTCCGACAGCCCTTTTACCATTACTACCATTTCACCGCGTTGCTGGTTTCGATCGCTCGCTACTCGCTGAATAATATCTTCAAGCGGGCCGCTAATAATCGTCTCATAATGCTTGGTTAACTCACGCGCTAAAACGGCATGACGTTGCCCACCCCACACATCAGCCATCGCCTTCAACGATACCAGTATCCTGTGAGGTGCTTCGTAAAATACCATAGTTCTCGATTGTTCTTCTAGCATCAATAAGCGTTTACGCCTCGCCTCTTGCTTCGCCGGTAAAAACCCTTCAAAAACAAAACGGTCGGTCGGTAACCCAGACGCCGATAGCGCACTGACCACCGCACAAGCCCCCGGAATTGGCACCACGCGATAACCTTGCTCTTGTGCTTTTTTAACTAAGTTATAACCGGGATCAGAAATCAGCGGCGTGCCGGCGTCACTGATTAATGCAACCTGCTGTCCTTCTGCCAATCTAGACAATAGACCTTGCGTGCCCCTCTCTTCATTGTGATCATGATAGGCAATCATAGGCGTTTCAATGGCAAATTGCCTGGCTAACGCACTGCTATGACGCGTATCTTCAGCAGCAATGATATCGACGCTCTGTAAAACTTTAATCGCACGGGCGCTAATATCGTCGAGATTGCCAATAGGCGTCGCCACAATATAAAGCGCTGCGGTAGATGCTAACACCGCCGCCTCTTGCCCAGAGCTCAATTCAGTGGACTCTGCCTCAGACGGATCCGTAGCCGATGCTGATGTGTTAACCGGTGGACTGCTCAATATTTGCCTGCTTCTTGCGATTAAGTGATGCCCATGAAGTTCTTAACGCTAACCCAGATGATAAACAATATTGAATAATGCTAAATACTAGGCACTATCGTCGGCCATCATGCCGTAAAATAACAGCCTTGGTATCGGGTATCAATACCAACGCAGTAACGAGCACATAACCATGAGCACTGACGCCATTGTACCTAAATTAACCTAGCAGCTAAAATGACCTTAATGCCGTTGATCAAATCCCCGAGAGATTCCAGCCTCAACCAATGGCTAATCAGCTGCTTGCTTATTATCACTATCATGGTGATATCCGGCTGCGCCGGCAACCGCCCGCTATCACTCTCTTCTCCTTCCCAAGATCAAACCGGCACAGCAGAACAACGAATGGAAACTCGTGAACGCTCGCTTGACGACATTCTGGCGCAAACGGGCTACCAGGATCTAAAGCATTTTCCCGACATTGCGCTAGACGCGCTGATCGCTGCCGCACAAGAACAGCGCTGGACACAAGCAGAAACTCTATTATCCATTATTGAGACCAAAGACTTTACAGCTGATATGCTGGCCGAGTATTCATTAGCCGCGCTGAGGTTATGGATGCACAATCAACAATACACTGATGCAAGCCATTGGCTGAACAGCGCAGAGCTTCAGTTTCAAATTGCGTTAATGAAAACTGAAGATCAGCTCTCACTAAGCATGCTACGGGCAGATGTGCTGTATGAGTTAGGTAGCTATAGCGCCAGCGCGCAAGAAAGAATTTTTATCGAAGATTTACTGACTGATAGTGACATTAAGGATGCAAACCTTAAAGCTATCTGGAAAAGTTTGATAAAAATACCGCCAGAACAACTTAAAGCCCAGCATTCTCGTGCGGTCAGTTCATCCTATCGAGCGTGGCTAGAGCTCGCCTCGATTCATCACAGCAATGATATAGACGTTGCTGAACAAGTTTCCCGAGTGCAAGACTGGCAACAACGATGGCCACGGCACCAAGCAAGCGATAACATTCCTTTATCTATCGATGCGCTGCAGTTCTTAGCAACAGAGAGACCTCGATCTATCGCCGCGCTTCTCCCCTTGAGTGGTCCGTTAGCCTCTGGCGGAAAAGCAGTCCAAGACGGCCTTGCAGCAGCTTACTTTACGGCTATGCGTCAAGGGTGGGAACTACCCACTCTAACAACTTACGATACCCACTCTTTATCTATAGGGCAGTTATATGAACAAGCCATAATGGACGGTGCCGATTTTATTATTGGCCCGTTACAAAAAGACAAAGTCAGCGAATTACTGACAATGCCAACCAGCGTACCCATTATCACATTGAACTATGTCACTAACGGAATGCCTCCACCGGTTAACGTCATTCAATATGGTTTAGCCGCCGAAGACGAGGCCGTTCAGTTAGCCCGCGCCGCAAGAATTGCCGACCATCAAAATGTTTTACTGTTACAGTCAGGTGCTGGATGGGCTCGCAGGGCTAGCCAAGCTTTCATCACTCATTGGCAGCAAACCGGCGGAAAAATTATTCATCAGACAGTCCTTTCTGACCCGAAAAATTACTCACACGAAATCGCAGACGCCTTATTATTACCCATCAGCACCGCTCGTCAGAAACGCCTGCAAAACATTATGGGGACTCGATTTGAGTTCACCCCCAGGCGACGATCAGATATCGATGTGATCATTCTCTTTGCTAACAGCCAACAAGCGAAAAGCATCAAACCATTACTTTCCTATCATTATGCCAGTAACATTCCCGTATACAGTAGCTCTCGAGTTAACGATGGTTCAACTCACTCTAATGAAAATAGAGATCTAAACGGGATAATTTTTAACGAAATACCCTGGGTAGTAGAAACTAACCCGATCAAACAACAAGCGGCAGAACGCTATCGAAACAACAAAAGCTTAGGACGACTCTTTGCGATGGGAGTCGATGCCTTTTATTTACATCCACGCCTAAACCAATTACAACAAGCACCTGACAGTCAAATCAACGGACTTACAGGCAAGTTATCATTGCAAGAAAATCGCGTCGTCAGAGAACTCGTTATGACTACATTTAGCGCTGGGAAAACAAAAATCATACCCAATCCAAATTAACGCGGCCTTTACTAAAAGATAATCGATCCGGTACCATTAGCCGGTCAGCCCCGAAAGGAATAATTAAGCACGACCCTATCAAAGGAAAAAACAATGAATGCACGGATGCATAAAAGAACAGGTACTAAACGCTCACCCACCGATATAGGCAATTTAGCCGAATATGCCGCTTTACAGTTTTTACTACGTCAAGGCTTACGTGAACTCAAAACTAACTATCACTGCCGGTACGGTGAAATAGACATTATCGCCAGCAGTGGAACAGAGATTATTTTTGTTGAAGTACGATTTCGTAGCTCCCCATCCTTTGGTGGCGCGGCCGCCTCAGTAACCAGGACTAAACAAAAAAAGTTAATAAAAACGGCGAATCATTACCTTCAATATCGTGCTGCCAATGTACAATGCCGGTTTGATGTTTTAGACGTTACACCCCTAGCGGGTAAAAACTCTGAATCTGTGGCTGAGCCGTTTCAATTTTACTGGATAAAAAGTGCTTTTATGTAGCGATTATCCTAGATACAGTCAAGCTTAAGGTAGCCACCGACTTTTAACATAGCTGCACCCCAGTAAGACTAACAAGATTAATCAAACGTTAGGCCAATATTTTTGCGAGAGAGGTTAGTACCACAATGACTATTATTGCGATTTCGTCGATTCACACATGAGCCTCAACACCCCTTTTGTCGCTGAGCGCATTGCTCAGGCGATGCAACACTTAGGTAGTTTCCCTGACCAGTTACCACCACTTGTACTCG
>JAJRPK010000154.1 GCA_024280785.1 Gammaproteobacteria bacterium | reverse complement strand
TACATTTGCATTTGGCAGGTGAAAGGGTGTTCACCTGATTTTAGCGGCGGCAAACTAATATCTTTGAATTTGTTTAAAGGCAACTCTTCGCTGCTATCGAAATCTGCAAAAACCACGGTGTTTTTGTCAGACTGCATCTGCTCTACTCCTCTATGGAGATAGCATGATCACCAACAGCATTGACGCTATTCGATAAGGTGGCAAATACTCTCTTCTGAAAGAGCACGTCCAGGTAAACATAGCTACTCTGGCAGCACCGTAAACAATGACAACATACCTGCTTTAATATGGTCGTTCACATGGCAGTGGTAAAGCCATGTGCCACTATTGTCTAACACCATATCAACAGTTTTAAGACTAGCGGGCATTAACTCCATAACATCCACTCGATTCCCATTGTGCAGTACTGTATGGCCATGCCAGTGCGGAGTATGTAAATCGACTTCAGTGCCCATTCCGATTAAATACCAGCGTACCCGCTCACCTTTTTTCATCACAATTCCAGGCAGGTTGCCGTAAACATATCCGTTCATTCCATGCATCAAGTTACTCTCATAAAAGTCTTCGTCATCAGCGAGTCCCACACCCTGAGTGAACTTTTCAATATTTTTATCTAGATAATAGCTGTCGTTTTCGTCCGTTATTGTAAACAAGGTGACAAACTCACGGTCGGTAGCTGATGAGTAACCGCCGCTCTCTTTACTAATGATAATAGGGCCTATCAGACCAGAGTTTGTCGCCATCGGCGAGTTAGCATGCGAGTGATACATCCAGATGATGGAGTCTGGATCATTCGGCCCTGGCCCAGCACGCTCTGGTACCTGCCACTGATAAACATAAGTAGCCCCTGGCCGAACCATATCGTCTTTTTTTTCAGCACCTGATGTACCATCGTTATAGTTCGCCCCCTCAGAAGCTTTGTTATAAAACACACCATGGGGATGAACGCTCGCGACAATGCTTAAATTATTTTTAAAAACTACTTTAATCGTATCGCCAACACCGGCCCTGATTACCGGCCCCAAATAACCCAAGTGCTCCCATTCAGCGGTACGAGGTTTTAAGGTGCTAAACGTTGCATCGGTGTATTCACGGTACACCGATTTAATATAGACTTTACCTATTCTATCGGCCGATGCCGCCACAAAAACATTTTCGTCTTCATTAAAATCACGACCCATAATCTGATTTTGGCCCAAGGGTGCGTAATCCCAGAGCACTTCATCGGCAGCTATATAGTAGCTAAGTGTTACAGAATTTTCCGCTTTAAATGTTGGAGAGTTGCACCCGAAAACAAGAAAAGTTAGTGCCATTAAGGTCATGCGTTTAACAAGGAACGCTGAAAACATATTATAAATATCCTTACACTATACAAAAAATGCAAAACATTAGGGATTGTAGTTTTTAAAAATATGAGCGCGACCATAGCAATAACAAGCTGTAAATGCAAATGATTATCATTAATCTTAAGATTGGTAGACTTCCTTCTCATCCAAATAATCGCGATGAGCCTAAGAGACAAAAAGGTGATGGTAATCACGAAAGAGTATCGCAACTTACATTAAAAGCTAAATGAGAAACCCGCTAAAGCTGAGGAAGGGACTTACAAAAAAATAGACTATCGAAGTTAATACGGTAAAAAGTCAAAAGAATAATTAACGTCTGTTTGCTCAACGGCCTCGGCCCCGAAATTAATCATTTTAATCCGAGACAGTATCTTTTTAACCAAAGCCTCATTGGTTAATTCGCTAGACAGCAAGCTTATCTTCGACACATTTCCCGCGGGCTCAATCACTAAACGAAAAAGTACTTTGCCGGCCAAGGTGGAATCTTTTCTTAACGCCCTATTATAAATCGCGTAAATAGCGCCTTTATTGGCATCCATTACTCGCCTAACGGATTCGCTACTTCGACCGCTGTACTGAGTATTATCACTGGCGGCGGCTTGAGCAACACCGGCTGTCACCGTTCCGGTGGGAGCCGATATCAACGTTGTCTCGCGAGCAGATAGCGCCACGCCACCCGTATCCTGGCTGAGTTTCACAGAGCTGATACCCGCCATGTTTGACTTGGCTTTGGCCGCCAACAAGTTTCTTTGTGTCGATTCTGCTTGAGCTGCACCTCGGCTAAGATTACTCCTTTTCACCCGAGACACATCAACATCTTGTCTCATTGCCGCCAAATCATCGGCGAAAGCTAACACGCCTGTAGTCGCCGCTTTGTCCCTAGCTTGTTTCATCAAATCGACTGGCTTTGTTTTTACCACTGGCTTCGGCTTTACCGGTTTAACTTTAGGAATAGCTTTGGCCACTTTTTTTATCGGCGTCACTTTCACTTCTTTTGGCTTGACTACCACCGGAGGAGGAATGGGTTTCTTTTCAATAATTAAACGAGTGTAATATTTTTTATCCTTTTGGATGGGTGGTGTAACAATGTCGGGAACGGGGAAAAATGGCATTAACAACGCCAAGACCAAAAATATCCCCAATCCGTGGACAAGAAGTCGCTTAAAGCGAACATCTTCTGCAACACCCGATTGCCAGGGTAAAACTGAATCGGCTGGGTAATTCCAACTACTCATACCGAAGGACCCGGTTTAGCGGAAATTTCTGTCGTGCTGTATTCTACAGCTAAAGAAACATCTCGAAAGCCGGCTTGAGCGCAAGTGTACAATACTTTTTTAAGTAGTCGATACGGCACAGAAGCATCTCCCATAACAGAAATTGCATAACCATCTGGACGCTGTCCAGAAATTATTTTTCCGTTAGCTATTTTTTCTTCTCTCGCCAGCACAAGTTGATCGTATAACGGTTTAATCAATTCTTGATCGCTGTTCTTTTCCGAATACAGCTTATCAATTGTCGATACAAGATTTTCTTTAAAATAAATAGCATCACCACTGACTTTAATCACGGGCGTAACATTGGGTCTTATCTCAGCAATCGATTTCGGCAGTAGAATTTTCTCATCGGGCACCAATACTTCCACGTCACCCGTATTTACCATCAGAAAAAACACCAGTATGGTGAAAATATCCATCAGCGAAACCAAATTCAATTTCGCTTCAGATTTACGTTTGCCATTAGTTCTTCGGGCGCTAAAATCCACACTACGTGAAAAGCCAGAGGCTGAAGTTAACCGGCTCATGAATGCTTGGCCGTCACAAGCTGCTTTGAGATATCGGTTGCCGGCGCATCACCAAAGGCAATCTCGGGAAACAGCTCAGCATTCACCACATCCACTGCCACCACAGCTTGATAAGATCGCACCGCGTCCATCGTCGATACGACTTTGTGGTAGGGAACACTGGGGGCAACTAGCAGATTAATATTTTTTCTGTCGGCACCTTTTTCTCGCAATTGCTGCTTCAACGATTGTAAAACCAACGACATCCCTGCGTAATCTGGACTACCGTCTTCTTTGTTTGCTATTTCCCGAAGCAACAACCCCGCCGGAAAATTGACCCGCAGCGAGCTATCGAGAACAATTACCTCCACTTGTTTTTGTCGAATTTCTTCGCTGCTACTCCCTGCCGACATTGGCAATTGAATATCGATAACGGTAATGCGCGTAAAAACCATGCTGAGTAACAATACTGGCACCAACACAATCATCAAATTCATGAAAGGCGTGATATCCAGATCGGCTTCTTCTCGCGCACGTGTTTTAAAGCTGGAATTAAACATGTAATTCAGTGAATTCCTGGTCAGTAGCTAAACATTTACTAACAATATTTATTAGAGATCTATCTTGTGCATCGATCCCATCAATCGCCGCCGATAAAATTATGCGGCGGCCTGCAAGTCTTCCTTTCGTGACTTAGCGCTTACTTCTCGTCGATCAGACAGAGCATTAACAAATTTCACACCGATCACATCGAGGCTGTCCACAATTTGTGATGTTTTTGTTTGCAGTAGCGCATGGAATAACAATAATGGAATGGCACAGATCAAACCGAATGCCGTAGTATTCATTGCCACCGATATACTTTTTGACAATAGACTAGCCTTTTGGGCTGGATCCGCATCGGCGACTGCTGTGAATGCCGCAATTAATCCAATAATAGTTCCCAGCAATCCCAATAAGGTCGCGACGTTAGCTAACGTCGATAGATAGCCAGTTCGTTTTTCCAACCGAGGTACGGTTTCCATTACCGATTCCTGCATGGCATAGACCACATCGTCTCGTCTTTCGCTGTTAAACATTCGCGACAAGCCGGCGGCGATAATGCGACTCACAGGTGCCGACGAACTCTTGGTGAATGCCAGTAGCTGCTCATATTTTTGATGTTTCAGCAAAGGCAATATTTTGCTACTCGCCCGCTGATTGGTAATACTTGCGGCGCTTAAGAATAACCACCGCTCAATGGTTATCACTAAACCGACGGTAAACACCAATGCAATGGGGTACATGAACGGCCCACCCGTTTGAAAAAAGTTAGCTATCGCCATCAATGGATCCATAATTGCTCTCTCGTCTACAATGAATGCCTAAATTAGAAATAAGGCCAACCTAAATACTTAGGCAACAGCCAATCTTTTATCAGTACCGGTATCGGTTTATTGGTGCCTGTGTCGATTATTTGAAAACGAGTTCCCGTTGGCCGAAATCGTTATCTCGATCACTTCACGTTTATACCCAAGGCCGATCACAAATTGTGCTCTAACTTTGATCAGCATAGAATACTTTGTAACTAAAAATGTGAACAAGAACACAGTTATTTCTGCGTCGAGCGTCCGTCCATAAGGAATGAGCAACCGATCACAAAACACTCCAAAGAACAGTGAAAAAATTAGTCTATTGACGACCCGTCGACAGTAGGTGTCGATGCTAATATCGCTTGGCTTTGCCTAATATTTCGCATTGTTTGGCGAAACTCATCCCGATCGAGCAAACTAAAGCTTTCGTTAATAAGGCTTTGCAAAGGCTGGTAGTTTGCTTGTGGGCCGGCGATCTTTTGCCACGGTAAGATGTACAAGACTTTAGGCTGCTCTTGATTGCCTTTAAAGGTAGTCTCGAGATCTAGCACTTGGGATTGGGCCACTAACGAAAGGGAGGCCATTACGGCGAAGATAAGACCGTGAATATGCTTTGGCCCTGGCGGCTTATTGATCATCATTCTGTCTCTCCGTCAGCTTGCGCTATGCGCCGGGTCAAATCGGCAATCCATCCCTTTATCCGTGGGTCTGGCTCTGTAGAAAACTTTTGATACTGTTGATAATGCGATAGTGCCTGTGGGTAATCGCCTTTATAAACTTCATAAAGTACCCCTACATTCCAATGGCTGATGGCATTCTCCGGTGAATACTCTAGCGATAATTGGTAGATCTCTTCTGCTTCGTCAATTCGCCATTGTTCACGAAGAAAAATGGCGTAGTGATTTAGTGCCGTTGGCGATCGTGCCCCGGCCTCTAACAATCGTTGAAATGCTTGCTCTGCTGCACCAGTATCACCGTCTTCTAATGCTTTTAAGGCCAATTTTAGCTCTGCTCTAGCGGTTCGATTATCGACTATGTTGTTGCTATTTGCTGCCGCATTACCACCGTTACCCGCTAACGACGGATCATCCAATAATGAGCAAGCTGGCATGAATAAGCAGCTGATTAACGTTACGGCATAAAATGTCCTGCGCAACATTTCTAATTCTGGCCGACCAAACAACGATTCCGATAACAATAATTTCATAGTTAACTCCCCGGCCGTAGTTCTCGTTTACTAAAGCGCGCTGGCATAATCTCGGCCAACGCTTTATAAGATGCCTTGACCCACTCGGTATGCATACCACCCCAACCGCGTTCCAAATTCACTTGATAAAATTCAATGGCGTTTTCTTCAAACGGGTAAGCCTGTTCTTCTAACAAAAAATCATATTGTTCCCGCTCTAATTCTGACAAGCCCTTAGGCCGCTCGCTTGCCATTAACTCCGTCGCTAACGACTGATAGATTTGTGCGATGCGATGGGTTGCCTGAGTGCTGTATTGCGCAACGCCGTAATCCGACACTTTTTGAAAATCTCTCAGTGCGATTTTCATCGCCTTGCGCTTTTTCGCCAAAGTCTTTTTCAATGGCCTTTTAAGCTTTATTTTTTGATACTTTGCCATTGACACTTCGGCAAGATCGGCCGCAGAAAACGATGCCAAATAAAACGAGCGATCAGTCGGTGAATGACTACCGTCATGAGTAGCCATCATTTTCCGCAGCCAAAAGCGACGCTTTATATCTGAGCCCGATGCAAGGTACAGTTCGCTCAGTTTAAATTGAGCTTCCATTTGCACCGCCATAGGTTTTACATAGGTGTGGGCATAGCTACGATATTTATCAATAGCGTTGGGGAAATCATCGGCTTTTTCATAAAATTCTGCTGCCGAAAATAAAGCCTGCCGGCGAATCTCAAAATCACTGTCCACAGATACAATCACCATCGCCTGTGTCGCGGCTTCCAGCCAATTTTCTAATGACTCGTTAGCTTGCATGAGACGAGCAGGCATTGCTGCCGTCTTTGCATGTAATGGAAACCGCTGCTGAAAGTCAGTCATCACATCAATCGCTCGTTGCCACTGTGCCGTTTGCATATACAGCACCGTGGCATCGAATTGCGCGTTAACGCGAATATCACTCATTGGGGCTCGCTCGACAATACGCATAAAAGTTTCAGCCGCTAAAGCGGCCTCTTCTTGTGCTAACTGCTTGCTACCCTGCTGATAGATACTTGCAGCGTAATTTTCTAGTGTCGAGTTATAGAATTGCATAAATGCCTCTGACCCGGGACTGCTCTGCAATAAATCAAGGCCTCGTTTATAGTGATATTCTGCCGCTTGAAAATTCTCAAGTTCGCGCTGGGAATGCGCCACCGACAACCAAGCGATTAACAAGAGCTTTTCTCGCTGGCCCGCTGCCACAACATCCTTGGCAAGCGAATCATTCACGCTAAGTTCAGACTGACCTTCTTCTACGTTAAGTGCACGAAGTAACCACTGCCCAACCTCAATCGTTCGTTGATATTGTTGCAGTGCTAATAGAGACTCTGTCGTTTGTGCCAACACGAGGACAGAACGCGAATCGCTCGCAAAGGTTTTAGCAAATAACAGCGCACTGTTAATTCGATCAGACTTCCATTCCAACAACGTTTTACCGCTATCGACTGCCTGAGTATCACGCAGATTCTGAGCTGAAAAATTCCGAATCAATTGATCGTACGACAATATGGCCGCGTATCCGGCCTCACTTGCTTTGGCAAAAGGCTCGGATGTTTCTGCTAAGACTGCCTCTTGATCCGAAACGTCCGAAAGATCACTCCAGTAGCCATAAGCCGCTTGTTCATAAGCCGAAACCGCCTCGGAAAAATCTTCTGATTCAAATCGGGTTTCCGCCAGCAAAAACCATACTTCGGCCAAATCAATAGCGTCAGGAAAGCTCAACAACCGGATCTGATACCAATCGCCAGCTTGGCGATACAATTGTCGTATGTCGTCCGCTGAGGCTTGTGCATTTTTTTTCGGGGTATGCGGGTCTGGGGTATGCGGGTCTGGGGTACGCAGATCTGGAGTCGGATCGTGCTTTGCCAATTTTACCGTTCGCGACTTGCTTTGAGCGAGAGCGTGATAATAACTTGCCAACTCGTCAATATACTCTTTCAAAAACACCTTAATACCGTTTTGGCTATCAACGGTGGCAACAGCCCAGTAGTCGCTCAGTACGCCATAATCATCAACATAACGTGTCTTTTGTTCGCGAACTTGTTCAGGAAACCCACCTTTGGCATAGACATCTATCATACTGACGTGAAATTCGGGCGCTGTTAATGAACCAGGATAACGATATATATAAGCTTCATAGGTTTTCGCGCTATCGCTATATCGTTTCTTTTCTAAATACAAACGAGATAAATTATCGTAAAGTCGATTAACGTAATCGGGTTCACCATCGACCAAATAGAGCCGATCCAGCAGGGTTTCTATGCTTACCGCTCCGCTCTGATAAGAAAAGGCCAGACTCATCACTCTAAACACATCATCAACTAGCGACTGATGGCTATTAACGGAATAAGATTCGTCATCTTTGGCAGAATTGCCAAGCTGTTGCTGAATGAGCAAGTCTGGCGGCTGATTGTCTAGAACGACAAAAAATGCCTCCAGCGCTGCTTCGTAGCGACCCAATTTAAAGTCTGACCAGCCCGCCATATACCAGGAGTTCATCCTATAGGGAGTCAACTCATTCACCCGCCCAACGGCACGGTCTATCACTGCTCGGTAAGCTTTCGATGCCTGTCGATATTCTCCTGCAGCAAATAGAATTTCGGCTCGTCGAAACTGAACTTCACTATAATATATCGACTCGGGAGCTTCGTTAACTAAACGTGTAAATGTCTCTAAAGCTGCGGGAATATCGCCACTCATCTCATAAGATTTCGCTAACGAGTAAAGCAGCTGGTCGTTATTATTCTCAAAGCCAACAGTTTGTTCGACCTCGGAAAATCCTTCTAAACGAAAACCTTTTTCCTCGACAGCATCAGTGCCCAATAATGCTAGATGTGCAGCAATGGCCGATTTATAAATATCTTTT
>JAJRPK010000153.1 GCA_024280785.1 Gammaproteobacteria bacterium | reverse complement strand
TCGCAGGCACTATCCATAGCCGGATGCAAAAGCACAGTCGCCAAGTTCATCCCCGATAAACGTTTTGAAATTTCTGATTTTGAAAAAAAATACCACCAAAGCAACCATGTATTATGGCAATTAAAAGCACATCTTGATATTGACACGGAACCGACCGATGCCGAAAATTAGCACTGCTGATTAACAGTTGATGTATCGTGGCATGAAAACCAGACCTCAATAACGAAATCATCATTACTCATTAACGATACTTTGTAGGAGCCGGCCACACCATGACAGATAATATGACAGGCAATAACCCAGCGAAGGCGAAAACAAAAAAACTTCCCTCGCCCGAAGAAATTTGGAGTTGTATCCGCCGTGAGGCTAACAAAGAGGCAGAAAACGAACCTATTCTTGCGAGTTTTCTACACGCCACAATATTAAACCATGGGGATTTCGCGTCGGCGCTTGCGTTCCATCTTTCCGATTTATTGAATTCAGCCACCGCATCAGCGTTGTCACTTCGCGAGGTCATTGATAAGACCTTAGCTGAAAATCCTAATCTGGTAACGGCTGCTTTAAATGATGTCGCCGCTATCCGCGATAGGGATTCCGCTTGCGCAGAATGCGGCACCCCTTTCTTGTACTACAAGGGCTTTCACGCACTGCAGACCTACCGTATTGCACACTGGCTCTGGAATAATAATCGCCAAGAGCTTGCCTTTTTTCTACAAAGCCGCGGCTCAATCTGTTTCGGGGTCGACATTCATCCCGCCGCCATTATTGGCCACGGCCTTATGTTAGATCATGCCACGGGTATCGTTATTGGCGAAACTTGCATCATTGGAAACAACGTTTCGATTATGCAATCTGTCACCTTAGGTGGAACGGGCAAAGATAAGGGAGACCGACACCCCAAAATAGGCGAAGGTGTTTTAATCGGCGCTGGAAGTAAAATTTTGGGAAATATCCACGTTGGAGAAGGTGCACAAGTTTGCGCCGGTAGCGTTGTCTTAAAAGATGTCCCGCCACATTCTGCCGTCGCTGGCGTTCCTGCAAAAGTGGTCGGTAAACCCAATGAAGACATGCCTTCATTATTTATGAATCAGCAGCTAAATTAAGACCGAATAAGCCAGAGAGATTTATTATTATTGGAATAACGAGCAACTTATTAATTAGTGGCGCTCTACCTAGTGGCGTTCTATTTAATGGTGTTCTATAGAGTAACGCTTTACAGCAGCAATAAAAGCCCCAGCGTGATCGGGATCGATATCCGGCGTAATTCCGTGGCCCAAATTAAATATATGCCGACTGCCACTAGCATGTGAACCAAACTGATCGAGTATCCTACGAACCTCTCGTTCAATAACAGGAATAGGCGCACGCAAAATTGCTGGATCCATATTGCCCTGTAAGGCAACCCTGTCGCCTACTAATTTTCTGGCAACCGAAATATCAATTGACCAATCCAAGCCAACAGCATCACAGCCACAGCGACTAATAGCGTCTAACCAAGGAAAACCACCTTTAGTGAATGCAATGACAGGAATAACACTACCATCTTCTCGCCGAGTGTTAAGTTGACCGATAATTTTTTTAATATATTGCAATGAGAAGTCGGTGTAAGCGTTATCACTTAACACCCCACCCCAGGTATCAAATATTTGCACTACCTGTGCCCCCGCATCAATTTGAGCATTCAAATAAGCCGCTACAACGGTTGTCAACTTATCGAGTAATGTATGTAAAGCAGCAGGATCAGCATACAACAACGATTTAATTTTTTTAAAATCTCGAGTGGACTCTCCCTCGACCATATAAGTCGCTAAAGTCCATGGGCTACCTGAAAACCCTATCAACGGAACTCTGCCCGCCAGCTCGTGGCGAATCAGATGCACCGCATCCATAACGTACTGGAGCTCAGTCAATACATTAGTAGAGAGGTTTTCAATATCCGCTACTGTGGTTATAGGGCGTTCAAATTTGGGGCCTTCTCCCTCTGCAAAGTACAGGCCCAAACCCATAGCATCAGGTATTGTTAAAATATCCGAGAATAAAATGGCGGCGTCTAGAGGGTAGCGCTCTAACGGTTGCAGTGTGACCTCGCAAGCGAGTTCTTTATTTTTACACAGCGCCAAAAAATCCCCTGCCCGAGCGCGAGTCGCCCTATACTCAGGAAGATAACGACCCGCTTGGCGCATCATCCACACGGGGGTTTCATCAACGGGCTGACGTAATAATGCGCGTATAAGACAATCATTTTTTAAAGCGGGGAACATAGAAAAAGTTTCCAATCTATTAACGTCGTAATCTATTAACGTAGTACTCTCAATATTTAAATACTGAGCGGCAGATGCCGGATAAACTTTAGCCACCAGCGGCCCATCCATGGCATCAAAATAAGAGGCGTGCGATCAATGAATCCTCAACTGATCAGCAGAAATTGCCTCTCCATAACGTTCTATATCGGCTTGAATGCTTGCAATATTTCGCGGCCAAGGTCTTAACCTCTGCAGGCTCTCTGGCAGTGATTGAATACTGGCTTTAGCTGCTTCCCTGCCTGTAAAAGGCCCATTTACAACGACAAACCAGGGTTTTCCATTATGGCGAGTTTCGTAGAATAATAAATCAGCTTCACCAAAATATTGCCTCACTAGTTGTGTAGCTCGCTTTTCGTTATGAGTGCCGAAAATCTGTAGGGCATAACCTATATTTGACCAAGCCATTAATCGCTTGTGCGCTGAATCAATTTTCGTTGATTTAACTTTATCCTTTTGGGCCTTATTAACGATCGCCAAATTCGTTCCTTGCAGCTCCGTCTTCTGAACTAACGAAATAGTCTCTTCTATATTCAATTTCTTTAATTCTGATTGGCTAATATCTTTAGTATCAATCGAGCGGCTGGTGCCTGTATCACCAGTAACATCAGTGTCGATAGGGCTAGCCAGCGCTATAGCAGAATCTAACAAGGGTAAACGAGAATTGGATTCTAAACTTACAGTATCAATAGAAGTCGCCAGGGTTCCATTCTGCTCATCATCAAAAGCCTGTTGTTCGCCAGTTTTAATATTATCTTCTGAAATCTTCTCATCTGCGACCGTTACCGACTCAGCATCAGCGATTTCCACTTCGCTAGAATCTTCGCGATTAACCATTCCCTCTAACACTATAGGGTCAGCTTCTACAACCGGGGACAATGGTTTTTCCTGCTGCCAACCAAAAAGAATCAACCCTGATAAGATGATCAACGCCAGAAAATGAAGTATTGGAAAAGATGATTTTTCGGGACCGACACCGTCAATCCCCGCAATTAACATGCTTTTTACAACATGATTTAGCTGAGACAAGCTACCTTGGCTTCGATAAGTTAATGCTTGAAGCTGCATTGTCGTTAGTGGAAATTCACCAATGTAACCTACAGCATCAAGCCGATACTGCACGTACGCCGCAACATCCTGCTGATCAAAACTATTGAGTTCAATGCGGTTAAGAAGTAATTTCTCTTGCTCAGCCGCATTGTCGAGCATCGCGGAGGCTTGTTGCTCACCGACTAATAATAATCGCAAGTTACCATTTGACAATGCCACTACCAAAAAGATTATATGAACAACTTCAGGAGTCAGATCCTGAACATTGTCAATACACAGAAACGCTTGTCGATTGCTCAATCGTAACCCTGCAGCACAATCAAGAATAGCCTTGCTGACTTCTGCTGAATCAATAAGATTATTACCGGGCAAGGAAATTCCTAGCCCGGCTGCCATCGCCAATAACATTTGCCCCGGGGTCATCATCAACACCGCGGTAACATATGCGACATCAACGTCATTTTCTAAATTAGCAATGACAGCTTCTAAAACCGATGTTTTTCCTGCCCCCATAAGACCCGTTAAAAATATCGGTGTCGAACCATAACGTGAAAAATGTAATAGCGAATCTACGGCCTGCTTACGATCACCGCCAGAAAAAAACAGTCCTCGAGTACCGTAATCTGAAAAAGGGTCTCTTTCAAACTGATAAAAAGATAAATACCGCTCGAGTTGAGCCTGACTTTTCTCACCACGACTTTTGGATTGAGTGGATGACGATGCAACTTTATTGTCCAATGGCTTCGCAACGGCTGAATGCATCCCCGGCTTATCAGTTGTGACTGTTGTTTCAGTAGACATAATAAAACCGCTTACGTGGTTCGAGCCAAACAAGCATTTAACGTTTGTTCTAAACAATTCATATCAAAATCAGCGGTGACAAAAGCGTCACCCAAACTCCGCAACATGATCAACCTTAACTGCCCATTCATTACTTTTTTATCCAATCCCAGTAAATCGATCATGCCTTGAGTTGAGGGTAATCCTGCAGGCGGGCTTAGGGGTAAATTCGCTAACTTAATAAGCGCCTCAGCACGCGCACAGTCTTGTGTCGACAAGTATCCCAACCGACAGGATAAGTCCAAAGCCATAATCATACCAAAACCTACCGCCTCGCCATGCAACCATGCTTCATATTGAGTAGCTGTTTCAATTGCATGGCCAAAGGTGTGGCCAAAATTGAGTATCGCTCTCACGCCACTCTCTCGCTCATCAGCCTCAACAATCTTTGCTTTATTTTCACACGAGCGCGCAATGGCATACTGCAAAGCCGTAGCATCTCTCTCCATTAGCAGATGTATATTCGTCTCTAGCCAGGCAAAAAATTCTGCATCACAGATCAATCCGTACTTAATCACTTCGGCCAAGCCCGCTTGAAACTCCCTTTGTGGTAATGTATCTAGCGTCTTGGTATCAATAATAACGGCTACCGGTTGATGGAATGCGCCGATCATGTTTTTACCGAGTGGATGGTTAACCCCGGTTTTCCCCCCCACTGAAGAGTCCACTTGAGCCAATAACGTTGTGGGGATTTGCACGAAACTCACACCACGCTGGTAAGTTGCCGCAGCAAATCCGGTCATATCACCCACTACACCACCACCAAGGGCAACCAATGTTGTAGTTCGGTTATGGCGCTCCTGTAACAACTTGTCATAAATTGTCTGCACGGTTGAAAGCCGCTTGAACTTCTCGCCGTCAGGCAAGATAACGTACCCTAACTGTTTGCCTTCGAGCTGTGCCGTTATTCGATCAAGGTAGATTGGCGCAACTGTTTCGTTGGTGACGATAAGCACCTGCTCACCAACTATGCTCCGCTGCAGCAAAGCCGAGTCTTCCAACAAGCCAGGAGCAATAGTAATGGGATAGCTGCGTTTACCTAATGAAACGCGAAGATCAGTAATCTCTAATGTCATAATGGGGTAATTTGCACCACAGGAAAGGCAGTAATCTTTTGCTCAACTTTACCACAATATCGGAGAATACTGGCTCACATTAAGCCAGCATTAATGCTGATAAATAGCCTTATAAATGAGGACATTATCAGGGGCTAGGTGATTTTCGATGGTAACCGGAGCAAACCATAAGGACCCCAATCCCCGGCCAAGCGACTAGACGAGAGCTGCAAATGCAGTTTTAAACAGCTTTTTATTGGATGGACTTAACAATAGGGCATTTGAGAAGGATACCCTTTATTTCAAGACCGTTGCTGGCATGGATGCCAGCGTCGAACTATAGGGACATATTTATGTGTGTCTTGAAATAAAGGGTATCCTTCTCAAATGACTCGGTAATGGCTATCTAAGCCAAGCTCAAAGCTTTGACCTTTTGAGCAATAACAGCCGCGGTCGAACGCGGGTTTCTATTGTCCGTTGCATAAACGATGTTAGCAACCTCACGATACAATGGCTCCCTTCTCTCCATCAGATCACTGAGCACTGATTCCGGTTGAGCACTTTGTAACAAAGGTCTCGTTCGATCTTTAGCTGTTCGCGCCAGCTGCTGCTTAACCGTTGCATGAAGATATACTGAAATACCGTTATCCTGAAGTAGGCGGCGATTTTCCTCTAGCATAATCACACCGCCGCCTGTAGCGATAACAGCCGCAGTTGAAGCACAAATATCCTGTAATACTTTATGTTCTCTGACCCGAAAACCCTGCTCGCCTTCTACGTCAAAGATCCAGGGAATATCGGCACCGCAACGGTCTTCAATTTCGTGATCTGTATCGATAAAAGGTAGAGACAATTCAGTCGCCAAATGACGACCTATGGTCGTTTTCCCTGCGCCCATAGGGCCAATGAGAAAAACTTTATTTACCGCGCCCATAAATAATTATTATTGGTGATTAACGTCAACGGGGGTTTCGCTAAAGATTCAATCAATCGAGCACTCGATCAGTTAAGATTTTAGGTGTAATAAAAATCAACAACTCACTTTTCTCAGTTCCTACGGTAGTACGTTTAAACAACCTGCCGAGAAAAGGGATGTCCCCCAAAAATGGCACTTTAGTTTCTTGTTCTAACTCGCTCTCACGAAAAACTCCACCGAGAACAATCGTCTTTCCATTATCAACCAAAACCTGAGTTCTGATCTCATTTTTCAAGATAATAGGTACTTGCGAGTTATTTTCACCAAATACAAAATCTTCACTACGCGAATCCTGTTTAATAACTAAATCCAGGATCAAGCGATTATCAGGCGTAATACTCGGCGTTACCTTGAGACTTAATACTGCTTCACGAAACTTCACGGTTGAACGTCCACTCGCTGACGATTCCACATAGGGTATCTCTTCACCCGTTTTAATTTCCGCCTCTTGTTTATCGCCGGTAATAACTTTAGGTTGAGATATCACCTCCCCTCGCCCTTCGGCAGCTATCGCACTCAGTTCAGCATTCAACGCAAACTCGTCACTTAAAAAACCAATCGCGAACGTTTGCGGTGTGCCTAAACTACTACTGGCTCCCAAGTCAACAAAGTTAGCATCGGGAAATTGCAGGCTTCCTGTACCGTTCACAAAATCAAAAACACTGGTTGGTGTATCAGCATTAGCGTCATTCAACAAAGAATTAAAACCGCCGGTAATACCAAAGCGATCACCTCTTCCTTTTTGCGCACCACCGCCGCCCCAGCGAACACCAATTTGTTGATCAAAATTATCTGTCGCTATAACAATTCTCGCCTCAACTAATACTTGCCTCAGAGGAACGTCTATAAACTTGATTAAACGACGGAATTCTTCAATTTTTTCAGCGGTATCGGTAATAAGTAATGAGTTGGTGCGCTCATCGACAACCACTCTGCCCCGCGGCGATAAAATACTCCCAGTAGATGCTGATCCTGAATCATCACCTTCATCGCCTTCGTCGTCATCAAACAGTTTAAATAGCTCTTTGGCGTTGGCGTAACGGATTTGCAAATATTCCGTCTGCAGCGGAGCCAATTCTTGCAACTGCTTTTGGGTTTCTATTTCTTGTCTTTCCCGTTCGGCAATTTCAGCCGCAGGGGCAACCATAAGAACATTACCCACTTGGCGCTTATCAAGACCTTTGGTTTTTAAAATAAGATCTAAGGCTTGATCCCAAGGCACTTCATGTAATCTTAAGGTGATAGAGCCATCAACAGAATCACTCGACACTAAGTTTAGCTCTGTGAAATCAGCAATTAACTGTAGCACCGAACGAACTTTAATATTTTGAAAGTTAAGTGATAGCTTTTCGCCAACATAAGCAAATATTCTCTTTTGCTCTTCTAGCTCATCGCTTGTCAATGGTCTGACACTTAGTACATAAACATTATCAGTTTGGTACGCCAAGTAGTCATAATCGCCACTAGGCGTAATGGTTATCTGCGTTTTAGAACCGGACGATACAACTTCAAAATCAGTGACCGGGGTTGCAAAATCTGACACGTCATATTGACGCTGCAAATTTAGCGGCGCTGACGTCTTCGAAAACTCTACTAATATTTTTTGTCCTTCAAGCCTAACATCAACCTCAGAACTATCATCTGAAAGCTCGATGACAACATTGCCTTCGCCTAGCTCTCCGCGCTGAAAGTCCACATGCACGATGCCGTTACTCAATTTTTCTTCATCGCCCACCTGCTGACCGATAATAGAACGGGACTCCTTATAAGTATCCAAAGTATTACTACTACCGATCTCAACAATTAAGGAGTTCCCCTCGACCGCCGTCGTATAAGCAGACAGCTCAACAAGATTAATAACCACTCGTGTACGATCTTGAGCTTCTAAAACTACGACGCTTTGGGCATTGCCATATGAAAGCGTGTATTTCTTTTGATCTAACGCATTATTGACACCAGGTAAATCGAGAGCAATTCTCGCAGGCCGCTCAATATTGTAGGCTGTTGGTTCTGGAGGAGTGCCATCAAAATCCAATTTGATTTGAAACTTGCCACCAGGCACAGAGTTAAAACTAATCTCTTGTAACTCAACGGCGGATGCGATGACAGAACACAGTAATACAACTGCCCCCAGTACCATTGATTTCAGACTGCGAGAAAATAGCAGTTTGGTTTTTACTTTTTCATTAGTAAGAAAAACATTTTGTCTGAGGTGGTTCGTCATTGCGCTCGCCTTAATCGTAAAATTTTTGAACAACATCAGCTGTCTTCCTTCATCTTTAATGTTCGGGGCCGCTCTATCCACGAGTCAGGTCCATTAGAAATAATTTCAACAACTCCAATCGAATCGTGTCTAACTTCAACTATTCGACCGTGATTCTTGCCGAGATAATTGCCCGACAAAACTTGATGCACTGCTCCTAATCCGTCATCGACTAAACCCCAAACAGTACCGTTTCTTTCTAAGGTTCCGACCATAAACAATGACTCAAAATTAATGGCCTCGAGCTGTTCTTTAACCCGTTTCTCATCGGGTTTAACATCACTGCTCATAGACAATAGAACAATCTCTCGAATTTTTACCGGTATTTCAAACGGTGATCTCATCGCAGCCGCATTGTAACGAAAGGCTTTATAAGGCTTAAATATAGGTATCGGTTGAATCACACCCTGTGGCTTTGCCCTGACATCTTCCATGAACTGGTCAAGGTCAGAATAGTCGCCAGAAGAACACCCAACCAAAACCACTAACATGGCTACCATCAATACCTGCAATTTGCTAAAAATATCTCTCATCGTTATTGATCCTCATCCTTATAGCGGTACGTTTTGGCAAGGATCTTCATTTTCATTATTCCCCGTCTATCTTCGGAGGGAATAATTTCAAAATCATGCAGCGTAACAATTCGAGGTAAACCAGAAATTCCGCTAACGAACGCCCCTAGTCCGTGATAGGTTCCAGTCACGATAATTTCGATAGGTAATTCAACGTAAAACTCTCGAGCTAATTCACTTTGTAGCTCAATACTCTGAAATTCCAGACCGTTCGACGTGCCGATAGAGGTAATATCCTCCAGTAAGCCAGGCACCTCTGTATCACTAGGTAGCTGACTCACTAAAGCACCAAATGTCTGTTCCATCTCTTCCATTTGCTTTCGCAACGCATCAAGGTTAGCAGCATCATATGCCTTTTTTTCAAATTCAGTTCTTAATTGCTGTTCTTTCAATTGAGCGGAATTCAACCCATCCATTTGGCCTTTAACAAAAAAGGTATAGCCAAGCGCAATAGAAATTACAAACGCTAGGACCAAGATAAACCCTTTGACAAGCGAAGGCCATGACCCGGGATTTTCCCAATCGATTTGATCAAGCTCTACCTCATTTGCTGCGTCACGCCAGCCGGAAAAAGTTTCTGCTAACGACATAATTATTTTTCCTCTCCTGCCACCGAAGGTGTAGCCAGGCCCACCGATAAGCTAAATTTATTGGCTTGCTCACCAAAATCAGGGTTGGCAACTACGGCTGTCAAATTAGGATTAGAAAACCACTCGGAACGATCCAATCGTCGCATTAAACTCGAAACCCGGTTGTTAGATTCTGCCACTCCATCAATTTCAACTTGCTGATTTGTACGCTGTAGCCGCTCGTAGTAAATACCGTCGGGCAACGTTTTTACAAACTGGTCAAATACCCTAACGATGACAGGACGGTTACCCTGTAAACCTTGGATAATATCCATCCGATCAACAAGCTGATCTCGATGAGCGTTAATACTGGAAATCTCACTAACCTGCTCATTAAGCGTCTCAATATGCGACTGAAGATAACGATTTTTATCATTTTGTGCGTCTATTGATCTACCTAACAACATAAAGATCAAACCAATGACGACGACTGCGCCAACAATCACAGCCACGAGATTAGTCAAAAACTCTTGTTTTAATTGTTCACGCCTTTCTTCACGCCAGGGCAGTAAGTTAATCTTGGCCATTAATCAAAACTCCTTAAAGCCAAACCGCAGGCAATCATTAACGCCGGGGCATCATTTTCTAAAGCACCGGCATCTACCTTGGGTGAAATACTCATATCAATAAATGGATTAGCTATAGACGTAGGCGTACCCAATTTTTCCTCAACCAGTGAAGCCAAACCTGTCATCGCTGCAACTCCACCTGCTAAAACGATATGGTCTACCGCATCAAATTGACTTGAAGAAAAGAAAAACTGCAGCGACCGTGTCACTTGTTGTAACACTGCCTCTTGAAATGGTGCCAAAACTTCCTGCTCGTAGTCATCGGGCAAACCACCCTGTTTTTTGGCCAAGCCTGCTTCTTCGACAGACATTCCATAGCGTCGCTGAATTTCCTCAGTCAATTGACGACCACCAAATAATTGCTCTCGCGTGTAAACCGTACGACAATCAGTCAACACACTCAACGTGGTCATAGTCGCACCAATATCAACAATAGCAACGGTTTCGCCTTGATCACAAGATATCGATTTCGCAATTTGCTCAAAGGCCCGTTCCAAATCGTAAGCTTCCACATCGACTACCTTGGCGGCTAGCCCGGCCAACTCCAGAGCATCCACTCGCAGGTCAACATTTTCTTTTCGGCAAGCAGCAAGCAGTACATCGACTAAATTCGGATCTTCCTCAGAAACTCCTTGCACTTCAAAATCAATAGCAACTTCATCGAGAGGATAAGGAATATATTGATCGGCTTCAGCCATGATCTGCGCTTCTAGAGCATCATCATTAAGCTCTGCGTCCATTGTAATCATCTTGGTGATGACGGCTGAGCCCGCCACCGCCACCGCAGTATTTTTTTGCCGCGTTTTTGACTGATAGATTACTTGACGCAAAGCATCCGCAACCCCTTCAATATCGTTAACATTTTTCTCGACAATGGCATTGGGTGGCAACGAAGCAACAGCATAAGCTTCGACACAGAAATTACCGCCCGATTGGCTTAACTCGAGTAGCTTGACCGATGTCGAACTAATGTCCAATCCCAATACGGTGGTTTGTTTGTTTTTTGCAAGCCCTAACACTGAATATCATTCCTAATTTACGGTTAAAACTAAATTAGAGGCCGCTAATCAGACGCAAGCCTCAATCATCAATTCTTTACTTCAAACTTTACAATCTCACATCAAAGCCGATGCCAATAAAACCTACACCGTTCAATCTGGTCGGCTTTATGCAAGGCAATAAGAAAAGCTTTGACCCAATATAATAATTTCCATATAAAATTATAGGCTTAAGCTTAGCCTATTATCTTCTGCTTATAGAATATTACCTATTTTCTCTGATACCTTTTCGCTATGCTTGCGCGACATTTGCTCAACATCACATAAATTGATTAAAAATGCAGCGCTACCACTCAGTTTTACACAGAATTTTTACAACACTCGTACTCGGTGGGCTCGCCGCCGTACTAATTTGTACTGCGACTTACCTTTACCTTAACCCTAAGCTCCCCTCTATTGATGTGCTGCGCGAAGCAAAACTGCAAGTGCCTCTGCGAATTTATTCACAAAACGGCGAACTAATCGGAGAATTTGGTGAAAAGCTCCGAACACCGATACAAATGAAGAATGTCCCACAACTTTTTGTTCATGCCATTTTATCGGCTGAGGACGACAGATTCTTGAAACATCAAGGTGTGGATATTACCGGTTTGCTGCGCGCTGCGAGTCAACTGTTTATCAGTGGGCGGATCCAGTCTGGCGGTAGCACCATTACCATGCAAGTAGCGCGAAATTTTTTTCTTAGTAGCGAAAAAACTTTTCTTCGTAAATTTAACGAAATATTGCTAGCACTCCAAATAGAAAAAGAATTAACCAAAGATCAAATACTCGAGCTCTACATCAACAAAATTTATCTTGGAAAACGAGCTTACGGCATCCAAGCTGCGGCTGGTGTTTATTACGGTAAATCTATCGAAGAACTCGACCTTGCACAACTCGCTATGATCGCCGGTTTGCCTAAAGCGCCATCAGCTTATAACCCAATCAACGACCCCGCTCGCGCAAAAATACGGCGTAACTGGATTATAGGCAGAATGTATAAGTTGGGGCATATTACTAAAATTGAACGAGACGATGCCATTGGCCAAGTGATTACAGCAATCTATCACGGACCAAAGTTGCAACTGGAAGCAGGCTACGCTGCCGAAATTGCCCGTGCTACTGCCGTCAACAAATATGGCCTGGATGTTTACACCGACGGCTACGAAATTATTACAACTATTGACAGCAAACTTCAACGAAGCGCTAAACGCGCGCTAACAAAAGGGTTAATTGACTACGATACCCGGCATGGTTATCGCGGAGCGGAGGAACATTTTGATCTTGTCGATCGCGAGGATTGGCTAGAAAAATTGAAACGGTTAAGAACTGTTAATGGCTTGGTCCCAGCTGTTATTACAAAAATTGAAACTCTACCGCATAATCAAAGTGAGGCAAAACCCGACGCTCCTAACAAACTGGATCAGGCGAATAGTAAGGCGACCTCTGAGTTCACAGACTATTTGGATATTCTTCTAGCGGATGGAAAAATACAGCGCATTGCATGGGACAAAACTAACAACCCTCTGCGCTCCTTTGTCAACGAAAACCGCAAAGCACCTGCAATCGATCACATTTCTGAAATTCTGACTACCGGTGACGTCATTCGCGTTCGCTTTAATGACGCAGCGCCCCCGCGTATTATGCAGTTACCCGCCGCCACGGGATCACTGGTTGCACTTCGGCCAAATGACGGGGCTGTCGCCGCATTAGTCGGGGGGTTCGATTTTAAACAAAGTAAGTTTATCCGAGCCACTCAAGCCTACCGCCAACCAGGGTCAAATTTTAAACCGTTTATCTATACCGCGGCACTAGCCAATGGTTTCACTCCAGCACACGTCATTAACGATGCCCCCATCGTTTTTTCCGATAGCCAACTAGAAAGTGACTGGCGACCAGAAAATTCTAGCGGAAAATTCTACGGCCCTACGACGTTAAGACGCGCACTTTATCTATCGAGAAACCTTGTTTCGGTTCGTTTGTTATGGGAACTGGGCATCGACAAAGCCATCAATTATCTTGACCGATTTGAGTTTAGCTCAGCGCCCTTGCCTAGAGATTTGTCGTTGGCATTAGGAAGTTATGCGATGACACCGCAACAAGTTGCCGGGGCTTATGCCACACTCGCCAATGGCGGTTTTAAAATACAGCCTTATTTAGTCACTGAAATCCGCGACCGCGAAAAAAATATTATTTTTTCTACCGATCCGCAAATAGCATGCATTGATTGTGAAAATACAAAAGTACCTGACCCTACAACTAACAACTCAATGCTAAACAATAAAACCCACACACTTAATGAAAACCAGTACAGCGATGAAATAGATGAAGCCGACTCGTTGGATGATATATTGACCGAGCCCGAACACCCAATAAACCTGGCGCCACGAATCGTCGACGCCCGAATCGTTTATATCATTGACAGCATCCTTCAAGACGTCATTCGTCGCGGTACAGGGATCAAGGCCAAGACCTTAGGACGGTCAGATTTAGCCGGTAAAACGGGAACCACTAACGGACCGACAGATGCTTGGTTTTCGGGCTACCATCCGACACTTGTCGCCACAACGTGGCTAGGCTTTGACAATAACCAATTGCTAGGAACACGAGAATATGGAGGCTCTGCAGCACTACCCATTTGGATTGATTTTATGCGTGATGCTTTACGAGGTGTACCTACAGCTCCACGAACGCGGCCACCGGGGATGGTAGCCGTCAAAATAAACCGATTAACGGGTTTGCCCTCGATCAATAACGACTCACAAATGATGTTTGAATTTTTCCGCGAAGAATATGCACCCAAATCCAGTAACAGTTCGTCGAGCACTGCAAACAATGATCAGCTTCGCTTGGATGAAGAACTATTTTAAAAAAAGCTATTTAAAAAAGAGCTATGCCAAATATTAGAAAGAGATTAAACCCTTAATTATCGACCGCAACCTCTGCCATTATCATGGCAAAGCTAAGCAGCTTTCTCGCTATGCCGGATAGTCTTTAGGATATTCCGATTGGGCCACACCCGTTTCAACCGCCGCTTTCGCAACTGCAGACGACACGGCCATTAATAACCGGGGATCAAGAGGTTTGGGGATAATATACTCATTACCAAACGCTAAATGATTCACGCCGCAAGCTTTCGCCACCGATTCGGGAACGGGCTCTCGCGCCAGATCTTTCAATGCGTGAACGGCAGCAACTTTCATTTCTTCGTTGATAGCTGTAGCACGTACGTCGAGAGCTCCTCTAAAAATATAGGGAAAACCCAAAACATTGTTCACCTGATTGGGGAAATCAGACCGCCCGGTAGCAACGATGACATCATCTCGTGTGGCGTGCGCTAAACCTGGCATAATTTCAGGATCAGGATTAGAGCAAGCAAAGACAACAGGCTTATCTGCCATCATTAATAATGTTTCAGGAGACAGTAAATTGGCACCCGACAGTCCAATGAAAACATCTGCGCCTTCACAAGCATCTTGTAACGTTCGCGCGCTAGTCTCGCTGGCAAATTCTGCTTTGTATTCGTTGACATGGTCTCTGCCTTTATAAATAACGCCCTTGGTGTCCAGCATAACGATATTACTCAACCCTGCCC
>JAJRPK010000152.1 GCA_024280785.1 Gammaproteobacteria bacterium | reverse complement strand
CCTCATTAAATGAGACCGCTGCACCATTCTCTTTAAAGGGCTTTAATGGTAAATAGTAAGGTAATTCAAACTGTTCGCTAGCATAGACGTGATCGACACCTAACAAAGGTGTCGATTGGCGACGCTTAATCCTAAGGTTTAAATGATATTCTAGCCCGCGCTTAATTCGGCGCGGCTTGATCCTTCCTAAGTCAATCAATTTACTTTGCGAGGGCAGAATAGAGGGAAGTGACTGCTTTCCTGATTTAACCACGTCGCCATCGGCCAAAACTACCCAATGCACTTCAAATTCTGCCAGATTAGTAAAGTCAAACTGATTGCTTACACGGAGTCTACCGTTACCTCGATCATAATCGGTAAACTCAATATTTTGATGCGCTCGCTTAACTTCCCAGTACGCTGGTTTAATTTTTCGATCGGGAAATAGCACACCATTGTGGACGAAATTGGCACTGCTTGGGACCCCCGCAGGGCCGTAATCCCCACCATGCCCCCACCAACGACGACCTGCTTTATTTGTCTCTTGCAGTCCCTGATCCACCCAATCCCAAATAAAACCTCCTTGTAAATTACTGTGTCGATTAATCGTCTGCCAAAATTCTTTGCCGTTGCCTAAACTGTTTCCCATTGAGTGCCAATATTCAGCCATTATCCAGGTTTCATCGCTACGAGTCTGAGCAAAAGCTTCGAGTTCCCATGGCGAAGGATAAAATGCCGTCAACATGTCGGAGGACTTTCCAAAAGGTCTCGGACTCTGCAGTGCCTTTATTCCCTCATGCTCCACGTATGTGTCGTCCGCGTATTGGAATAATCGCGAATCATCTCGCAATTTAGTCCATTGATAAATCGCCGTCATATTTTCCCCCATGCCCGATTCATTACCTGGAGACCAGATAACTATGGAGGGGTGATTTTTATCTCGCTCAACCATTCTTACCGTCCGATCAAGCATTTGCGCTGCCCATTCCGGTTTTCTTGCAGGAGCTAAATTCGGGTCATTGCGAAACAAGTGCGTTTCCAAGTTTGCCTCATCAATGACATAAAAACCGTACTTATCCGTTAATTCATAGAATTTTTTATCCTGAGGGTAATGAGAGGTGCGTATTGCATTGATATTGGCTGCTTTCATCAGTGTTAGATCTTTCACCATCGTTTCTTCATCGACAACATAGCCGGTTACCGGATGAAACTCGTGAAGATTTACACCTTTAAATGTAATCACCCTACCATTAATCAGTACCCGTCCATTACGCTGCTCTATAGAGCGAAAACCAATCTTCTGTCGAATGACTTCAACTACATGGCCGTCAGAATCACTGAGTGTCAATACAAGATCATAGAGGTTCGGAGCTTCAGCAGACCAAGCTTTTATGTTCGGAATACGCATCTCGCTAGATATATCGGCAACACCGTCTTGAAAGCTAATTAACTGACTCTTCTTATCTAGCATCTTTCCTTGTTTCGATACTGAATATGACAAAGTCCATGGGGAAGAGCTGGCAGAATAATCACGAATATCAGCAGCCAATTTTAGAATCCCATCACGATACTGATTGCTCAAGGAAGTACGAGCAAAGAAATCTCGAATCTGGGTTTTGCCACGTGCATACAATGAAACATCGCGAAAAATACCACTTAGACTCCAGGAGTCTTGGTTTTCTAACCAGCTGCCATCATTCCAACGCATGACTTCTACGGCCAGTTTGTTCTTACCAGCACTCACAAAATCGGTGATATCAAACTCCGCCGGAGTACGACTACCTTGGCTATAGCCCACCTCCCTACCATTGACCCACACAGTAAATGCTGAACTGACCGCAGAAAAATTGATGACAACCCTACGCCCTTTCCAGCTGACTGGTAGGTCAAAATAGCGAGCATAGGATCCAACATGGTTTTGCTTGCCATTAGGTACGCTAAAGGGTTCGGCTTTGAACGGATAACCATGATTAATGTAAATGGGATATCCGTATCCCTGTCGTTCCCAAACTGACGGCACCAGGATCTGATCCCAATTGCTAAGATCAGCATTAATTTGCCAAAAGTTCTTCGGTTTCGCTGAGGGCTGTTCAGACCATTTAAATAACCATTGACCATTCAACGATTTAAAATACGCTGAATTCATCGGGTCTTTAGATTCACTGGCTTCGATGTTCTCAAATGCAAAAAAGCTCGCACGAGGTTGCTCTGCATTCTTTTGGATAATTGTTATATCTTGCCAATAAGGAATGGAGGTATTACTCCAAGCCATACTGGAATAACAGAACAACACAAAAAAATAAATAAAATTCAATGTGTGGCCTTTAATTCTCATAACGGAGCCCTGTATTTTTTGCCATTTTATTCGATCCACCGAGTCCAGCTTGCTTCACTACTAAATTTAACCCTTTCTCACTTAGCCCGTATTGCGCAACCCTGCCGCAACACCTGAAATACTGATCAACAGCGCCGTAGCTACTGACTCTTCTTGATGCATGCGATAACGTGACAATAACTCGGCCTGCAGTAAGTTAAGCGGATCGGTATAAGCTTTTCGTCTTCGCACTAACTCTCTTTCTCTCGGCAAATGCTGCATTAAGGTATCTTCGTTAGCGATTTCTAACACCGCATCGATATCTGACCGTAGCTGTTTACGCAACGAACCGCCCAAGTGCCTCAGGGGATCGGGAACCAAACATTGCTCAAAATAAGCGGAGATATTTGTGTCTGATTTGATATAGACCATTTCTAATAACGACAGTCGTGTTGAAAAGAAGGGCCACTGGGCACACATCGTTTCGAGCTGCGCTAAGCCACCATTTTTGATGACTGCCGAAAGTGCATTACCT
>JAJRPK010000151.1 GCA_024280785.1 Gammaproteobacteria bacterium | reverse complement strand
TTTACTGACTAATAAATTAGATCAATTCAAAAATAACCATAAAGCATGGGGTGCTTACCCGGGCTTTGGCAGCAGTTTACCGGATACGCCGCTAGCTATTTTGGCCTTGCTACAGGCTAGCCAGCTTGACAATGCTGCGCTTTCTGAACTGGTATGCCAAGGCCTTCTTTATGGTCAGCTTAATGATGGCAGCTTTAGCTATTTGGTTAATGGGCTTAACCGTCCAGTGAATCAAAGTCAGGGCGCTATCTTACCCACTGCCTATGCAATGCTTGCACTCGATAGAGTGCAAGCAGACACGGGTTTATCAAATAAAAGCTGTACCCGTAATGAAGGTGGCAGCCCGGTTGTTAGCGCTTTTACGTTTAACACACTAATTACTGAGGGGGTTGCTTGGCTCATTGGAAAACAGAATCTCGATGGTGGCTTTGGCGAAGTGAGTAGCAGTAGCATACTTTCAACCGCAATTATCTACAATGCTATTAAAATTTTGGCGCCCGTTGCCCACCAAGCTGAGCTGGAAAACGCGCTTGGTTATTTAATCAATGCGCAGCAAGTCAATGGAAGCTGGTTAGATAATGCATTTATAACGTCACTTGTATCCCAAACCTTCCCGCAACTGTCTGATGGTACGTTGACGGACACTGACAACGACGGCATTCCCGACGACGTTGAAGTCGTTGCCGGTTTAGATCCATTAGTTGCAGAAAGAACGGGCGCTAGCGGAAATGGTCGTGGGACAACATCTGTCAATTTTGCGGGCGGATTAAACGACGGAGTTAAAAGTCTTATCTATGTTGATGCACTAGAAGTTGTTGGCGGTGTTGCACCTTATAACTTCACCATTGCCGATGGCTTATTGCCCAATGGCCTAAGTCTTAATGCCAGCGACGGAGCAATTACTGGGATACCGACAGTCATCGGTGTTTTTAATTTTACTTATCGTGCTACCGACTTTAACGGAAACGGGGGCACCGCCGTCGCGCAAATAGCGATTAGAGAACTCGATATTAATTTTGATGGCGCCGTTAACTTGGGAGATTACATTGTTCTTCAACGTGCAGTTCTTGGTTTGGTAACACTAACGAGCGCACAGCTAAGTGCAGCCGACATTGCACCGTCTGGTGGAGATGGGTTGTTGCAGTTAAGCGATTTGTTATTGCTTATGAAAATATTACTTGCTGATGAATAAAGGTCTAGGACTAGGGGGGTATAGAAAGTATATGGATTCTCTACTTAATAGCCGAAAAAGACGGTATAGCTGGGCGAGCTGTGTAGGCCGCTTAAAGAATGGTGCCGTGGTGGTCGCTCTATTGCTATCAACCTTACCTATGGTCAACGCTAAAGTATCGCTAAACGATGAGATCATTGATCAGCTAGTTATGGGGCGTTTGCCCGATACAGATCCTTTAATTGTGAGCTTAAATCAGCTTTTAACGCAAACTCTGCAGCTAGTTAACAATGATCGAGCTAATTCATCAAATGTATCAACGGCTAATAAGGCTGCTCGTCGATTAGCAACAAAAAACATGTTATTGGCGGCTAATGTAGAGCAGTGGCGAGTGCTTCAAAGTGAATTCGAAAAACGTTTTCAGTCTGTTCAACAACAATTACGTAAATCAGGATCAGAAGAGCACGTTCAGCAATGGAACAAAAAAACCGAGAAAATACGGGGCCGGTTGCAAAATATTCAAAATAAGCTAAGTACGATTTCTAACATAGGTGATCGGTTAGAAAACGATCTTATGTCTCGCGCATTAAACATTGAAATAAAAGCGCTCGACTTATCTCGCTCCGCCGAAAGTTTAGTATTTGACAAAACCAAGCCAACCTTCTCGACGGAGCGTATTCAGCCGCCTCAACAATTGGATGTGTCTCACAAGCGCCCGATTTATCTCAGTGGACTAACCGACGATGGTAGTCGACCTGGTTTTAATTTTAGCTTTATAAGTCAAGCAACGGCGGCAGTGATTATCAAGAACACGGGGCCCAATGCGCTACCCTCGGAATCGTCGAGTTGTGGAACTAGCAGTGAAATCAATGATGCTTTAGCGACTTCGCAAGAGGTCGTTATCGATCAGGAAGTTCAGGATCTGGCAGCTAGTCTGGATTATTCGCCAGCAAGAATTTTAGAGTACGTTTATCACAATATTGCTTTCGAACCGTATTACGGATCGTTAAAAGGAGCGAAGGGTGCGCTGGTTTCTGGTGCAGGCAATGGCACAGATCAGGCCTCATTGCTTATCGCACTGTTACGCGCATCCAATATTCCTGCACGATACGTTAAAGGGCTTGTCGCGGTAGATGACGTGACGTCTGACCCGCTAGGCGGCCGCGTCGCTCGCTGGCTAGGGGTTAAATCCTATATAGCTTCTTTCAAAGCTCTTGCACAGGGTCAGTACCCTAACCTTGAGATTAACTATGATGATAATACCAACGCTATTGGTGTGTCCTTCCCGCACGTATGGGTAGAGGCGTGCATTCCGTATGATAATTATCGCGGTAGCGGCGAAGACACATCGGGTTTTCGGTGGTTGCCGTTAGATGCCAGCTTTAAAGATGCCAGCTACCAGTCTGGCATTGCGACTAATGTCAATTTTGATTTTGATGGGTATTTAACTGCTCGCCGGCATGACTTGCCGCACGAAATATTAGAAGAACAAATTAGAAGTTTTATACGGCAACCGGGTTTAGATCCCCATGGGTCAAACAATACGCTGCAAGATGCTCCTTACAAAGACACACTCAAACCATTTGCAGTCGATATTATTCCTGCATCGTTACCCTATGAGGTTATCGATTTTCTCGTGTGGGATGGGCAAGGTCAAGCCGATGTTAACGAAGTTTCGGACTCTCATCGCTACAAATTGGAAGTTGCGTTAATAGAGGACTCATCGACACAACTTCTTTCAGCCGAATTATCGCTTCCGGAAATGGTTTTAGGTCGTCTTACGCTGTCATTTGAAGGCGCAACACTAGCTGATCAATCGGCATTAACCGCGTGGCAAGCAGACGGTACATTACCAAGTAGCCCGACAGAAATTCCTTGTTCTATCAATGTAATCCCGGTATTAAAAGGGTTGGTTTCAGGCGAAGAGGGGCAGACAGTTGCTTCAGGTACTGGTTCTTCTGTTGGCGTCTGTTCACAGCTTGATTACGAGCTTTTTATGAGCGTTAGTTTGGCGGAATTGGCCGAGCCAGAAATTGTGGCCAGAACCTTTGATAGTCTGAGTGTTGCAAATTATCACGCGCTGCAAGTTTATGGATTTCAAACCTCCGAACGACTGCTGCAAGAGCGTGCGACTCGTCTATTAGACACCGTTAGAAATACGCCAGACCCAAGCAGTAATCTGGACGAAACCGAAGGCGAGTTTTTGCATTACGTTGGTTTGAAATATTTGTACGATGTGGCGAAAAGCGCAAAAGTTATTGGTGCATTGCGTAATGGCATGGGAAATATGGGCATTTCTCTCGGGCTGGCTGCCTCTGAAATGAAAGTCGATTATGTGTTTGATATCCCCTTCGCGGTAGCCAGAAATGGTTATTACATTGATATGCCGGGGTTGATTTCGCGTAATATCGATTTGGACACTGGAAATCTTGACTATGAGTCGTTTCTAATTTTAGGTTACGAAGGATCAGTTTTCGAACATGTTGTTTGGCAAGAGAACACGCGTCTAGACGCGATATCGACCATTCGCGGGCTGCAAGTTGCTAATGAACAAGGAATTGAACGTATAACATTAGATAGCAGTAATTGGGCTGCTGAGATTGCTAACGTTTCTATTAATGCGGGTTGTACGATTGATTCGACATTAAATTATCCACAATGTGTAATTGATGGGATTAAAACAAATTTTATCGACCAGGGATACATTGTGACCATGCCAGTTAGTCTGATTCGTTATGGTGACTGGCTTGGTAACGTATTCCTCGCTGAGCTTCAAACGCCGGATGCATTTCGAGGTGCCTACGTCATTGGAAAATATTCAGGAGGCTATACGTTAAGGCCTGAAGGGGAGACAGCGATTACCGGTGTGTCATTGACTCGCTATGATCCAAACACTGACACTGGTTATAGCATTCCTGATCCTTCTACAAGTTATAGCGCCGTCCCACCTACGGGGGCTGCTCCGCAACCGTTAATTACTAACAGTGGCCCACTCAATAACGGTTTCGATGCCAACTTTACTGTGTTTAGTGGAAATGTGAACCCCGCTAACGGCAATATGGTTCATGCAGAACAGGATATATCAGTCCCGTTTAGTCAAGATATAAGTTTCAATTTTACTCGCATGTATAACTCGCGAAACCCGGAGGCCGGTCCTTTAGGATTTGGTTGGACGCACAGTTATGACCAAACGATCGAATTTATCGATTCTGATTCCAATCTTGAGGTAGATATTGCTGATTCTGATGGTTTAACGTCTTCAGTCAGTTGGAAAGATGCGACGGGAGGGCAAAAGCTGTTCAAGGTGAATGGTGGTGCATCCGGAGTGCCCATCGGCACACCGTTTTATCGAGTACCGGGTGTTTATTCAACCATGCAACACAATGCGGATGGCACATATTCTATTCGTGAAAAAAATGGCGTAACTTATATTTTTGAAAATGTATCAGGTACGATCGGTGATGTTGCAAGGCTGATATCCATTCGCGACAGAAATAATAATTCGCTCATACTTAAATACGATGCAGCATGTAACAATAATTTATGTTCGGTGACTGATGATACCCTTCGTGATTTACAGTTCAGTTACGATGCCAGTAATCGAATAACAGAAATCAGTGATTGGACGGGCAGATTATTCCAGTACAAATATGAAGACGGCAATGGCAATCTGACCAGTTACCATAATCCGCTTGCTGTCGCTGGTGAACAAGCGCCTGTTACTTACGAGTACTTTGACGCCAGTGATGGTGTTTATCTTAACCATGTAATGAAGCGGTACACAAAAGCGCGTGGCAATAGCACCACTTACGAATATTATGTTAATAGCCGTATTTTTCGAAAGACCGATGCACTAGGTGGGCAGATCGTTTATCGGTATAACGATTTTAGACGCGAGACGACAGAGATCAATCAGCGCGGTTTCTCCAAAGTTTATCGGCACGATCGGTACGGAAATTTATCTACGCTAATTCAGGAAGATGGTGCAGTTATCCGTTACACATACGATACGTCTAATGAGGACACGATTTACAATCGTATTGCACTGCGTAGCCCAGAGGGTTATCTCACGCAATATGCCTACGATAACAACGGCAACGTTACCAAAATCACCAACCCCTCTGGCAGTACCATTGAATCTAGCCATTACAATGTGTTCTCACAACCGGGGTTAATCAAAGATCCCAATGGCCATTACACGGTTTATCAGTTTAGCGCTAGCGGGGACTTGTTGCAGTCGGTTTCATTAACGAAAAACTTTTGCACTATCAACAGTTGTGAAAATATTGATCCATTAACCTATACACCTGCAGCAACCGATATGATTGCGTGGGACGTGTACGACTACAACTGTTACGGTAATGTTACAGAGAAAAAGCAGGTAAGGGATTTTGCGGCGCAGGTGGCTGACCCGACAGCCGTGAGTGAAACTGGCCCTCGCATGAGTTATAGCTATGATAATAATGGTTTGTTTTTGGCGAGTGTGGCACGGACAGGGCGCTTTAACAATGATGTACTCGTATCTAGCCAAACGGCAGCAATTAGCTACGATAGTTTGGGTCGGGTGTTATCTGGCCCTAACGGTAATTGGTATGTGCAGCAGTTTGAGTATGATTCTCTAGGGCGAGTAGTTAGAGGGACCGACCGAGTTGGCCAGTTTAGAGATTATGAATATGATGGCAATAATAACCGGACTGTTCAAAAATTGCAGGTCGATAACGTGCTTGTTGACAGCCGTTACACTGAATTTGACTTGCTTGATCGTCGCATTAAATCGGTGGATGCGGGTGGTGCTCTATTCAACTTTAATTATGATGCATCCAGCAATCTAACCAGCATTACCGACCCTGATGGTGGTGTGACACGTTATGAATTTAACCCCCTTAATGTGGTGACCAACACCTACAGTCCGTTGGGTTATTCTTCTTCGCGGCAAACTGACGGTTCTCGTCGATTGCGTAAAGCTACTAATCAGAACAGATTGGCGGTGGATTACGATTATTACGATGCCAGCGGTGACGGGCGGCTTCGCCAAGTCACGGGTGCTTTAGGTCACAGCAATATCAACAATTATGATGCCAACGGCAATATCATCGAAAAAATAAATGTGGGCAGTGATACAGTCACCACGCGCTCAACGCTAACGGATTACGATGCGCAGGGCAGACGAGTGAGACAGGTAGGGCCAAGATATAATGATGTGTTATTAGGGGATGTTCGACCTGTCAATACATTTACCTACAATGCGTTGGGCAATCTCACGCAGGTTTATGCGGGGCACACCGCTGATTTAACCGGTAGTGATCGCGCACAGGATGTCGTGAGTATTCAGACCACCTTTGAATACGATGACTTTCAACGGCGTATTAAAGAGATTGACGCGCTAAGCCGAGAGTGGGTATTTAATTACGATGCCAATAATAATTTGGCAGATACGTTAGACCCCGAAGGCCAAACAACTACTTACACATGGGGCTACGGACAACAACTGTCAACGACTACTGATGACGATGGGCAGCTTTTTCGTTATACCCGCAATGTGTTGGGGCAGGTCACTCTGGCAGAATTGCCTGATGTGACTTATCAATATGGTTATGATGCGAGCCAGCGGTTAATGTCTGTTGCCGATGGTCGTAATAACAAGACGTTAAGCTACGCCTATAGTCCGGCCGGAAAATTAAATGCAATAGAAGATTCTGATGGTCAGCGTACCGATTATTTATACGACTTAGCAGGTAATTTAATCGGTCTCTGGGCGCCGAATTTTGATTTTATTGGCTTTAACTACGACCGAGCAGGCCGCATGACTAACAAATGGATGTTCAGT
>JAJRPK010000150.1 GCA_024280785.1 Gammaproteobacteria bacterium | reverse complement strand
TTTAGCAACCTTGTGATACATATCACTTGGGTTGACGACCAGCCGGTTGGGTTTAGGCGAGGCCCAGACCCCAAAACCCTTGGCGAGAATACCTTCTGACATTTCGGTATTATCAAAAGCACTCTGCTTAAATGTTTCGTCGAGTTCCGTCAACAAAAACTCCCCACCCCATTCGGCATTCCATTGCTTATGAGCGTAATAACTAAAAGCTCCTACTCGAGAACTATTGCTAGAAGGGCCGTCGCTGTGCCAGGAGATACTGGATTTTGGCGGCCACACATAGGGAGTCATCTGAATTCGTTTAATTTCAGGCATCTCGGAGTGCTCTTTTAACAGGTTACGTAAATGCCCGAGGAATTTGGTTAACGGCGGCGGAGAGGATGACCGTTGTTGCTCCGGGCTTACTCCCGATAACTTGACCTCCCATTCGGGAGCCATAGCCACCCACTCATGGCTACGTAAAATTGAACCGTCGGCTAAAGTCCAGACTTTGTCCCAGCGCTGAGCATCAGTTCGCGCATAAGGCGCAGACTCCAGTAATGTCCATATTCTCTGCCAAAGTTGATCTGGCAGAAAATTATCGTAAATAGCCGCAGCACCGACGACGAGTTCTGGCTTCATAACTGTATAGCTCCTGAACCACTAAGTTATTTCGAAAAAAGTAGTGTAAATAGCAAGCGGAGCTTACTATCGCTTTTTATATAAGTCCAGTTCAATAACCGCTCTGAGTTTGCAGGAACACTCGCTTTTAATTTTTCCAAGTTATTGTATTTAATCGAGAAAAAGTGATTGGTCTCGACGATTCTCCATAGATTTGATTCGGCTATCGCCACACGAAGGAGCATTCAGATAGCAAGGTTCCCCAGGCTGGTAATATGCTGGAATCGGTAAGTTTATAAGTGAACTCGAGGTTGTTGTAAATCGAAAGGTGGGAGTGGCTACGCGCTGAGGCAGACTTAGAGTTGGTCAGTATTAGAAAGCTACACAGCCCATCAAGCATTGTCCCAAACATCACCGGGCTAAAAGTGGTAGGCAGCACCGAGATTAATAAGGTCTATCTCATGGTCAACATCATCTTTTATTAACACACTGCCTCGCTCGGTAATCGTATCCAGCGAATAAAAATAACGCTCCCACCCAAACTGGAATTGAATCTCTTTTAACGCCGGCGGGGTGTAATTTAATCCCACGCCAAAAGTAAATGGAAGTAAGTAAAGTCAGACCTGGAAGCTTAGCATCTCGTTTTTCAAGCCCACCATCGACAACCAAACAGGTGTTAATCGCCCAGTCATTATATTTTTTATCACTTGAAATACAACTACCCGGCTCTCGTTTGCAGGTATATTAACTACCACAGCATGAATTAACCTATTCCCTCAATGCCACTATTATCCACTAGCTGGCTGCCTGTGTAACCGCCACAGTTTGCCCACTTGTCCGGGACTTAATATCAAACAAACACTATCCGGCGGCAAAAATCCTTTTTTTCTGCATGAATTCTGTTAAATTGTCGCCTGTACTGGCTTCGTAGCCCAGTACACTATGTCTAAAGATCATGCACCCGTGGTTAAACATTTTAATGAGCGCCAGCCAATGGAGTATCGGGATGCCAGCGACCAATAAAAAAATCACCCTGATTACCCCTCCCTACGAACGGATTGCCAAGGGCTACGAATTCGTCAAGCATATTACTAATAAAGCACCTACCCTGGGCCTACTACACTTGGCCGCTGAAGTTCGTAACCACGGTTACTATCCAACCATTATCGAAAGTGATATTTTTGATATGACGGTCGAAGATGTGGTCGCCCAGGTAGTTGCCGAACAACCCGCGTATGTTGGTATTACGCTATTTACCGTCGGTGTCTGGTGTGGCGCTGAAATCGCCCGAAAAATTAAATTTGCTCTACCTGACACGATGATCCTTGTTGGCGGTCCCCATATATCATCCATGGCGACTGAAACCATGGAGCGGTTCCGAGAGTTTGATATTGCGGTTTTGGGAGAAGGTGAAGAAATCCTGATGAACCTGCTCACGACCTTAGAAACCGATGGTGACCTCAAACAAGTCGCTGGCCTGGTCTATATGGAGCAGGGCGACATTGTTGCCAAAGTGGTTAAAACCCCTTCCCACTCCATCGATAAGAACATGGACCGTCTTCCCATGCCTGCCTGGGATTTGCTGCCTGACTTCCCCAAGGCCTACAAGCCCGCTATTTATGATTTTCCGCATGGCCCGGTGGCCTCAATCGCTGCCTCCCGCGGCTGCCCCTTCCACTGCAAGTTTTGCGATACTTCGACCTTTGGATCGGCCGTACGTGCTTACAGTGCGCAGCGAGTGTTTGAAATTCTCCAGCACCTGCAAAGCAATTATGGCATCAGGCATGTCATGTTTGTCGACGATTTATTTACCGCCAGTCGCAAGCGCACCACTGAATTATGCGAGCTGATTATCAACAGTGACGTCAATATCACCTGGAGTTGTGCCTCCCGGGTCGACGTCATCAAGCAAGACCTGCTACATCTAATGAAAAAAGCGGGTTGCTGGGAAATCAGTTTTGGCCTGGAATCCGGCTCCAATGAACTATTGAAAAAAATGGATAAAGCCGCCTCCATTGAAAAGTC
>JAJRPK010000149.1 GCA_024280785.1 Gammaproteobacteria bacterium | reverse complement strand
GTCACGATCAGCATTGACTAACGCCTTGAGTAGTTTTCGATAACGATTAACAAAACGTTGAGTGAATTTTCGGGTAGCGCCAAAATCAAGTAGTATTATTTTTCCTAGAGCAGGCTGTTTATTTTTATCTTGAGCGGGTTGATAGAGGTAATTGGCAAAGTTGGGATCTGTTTGAACTAAATTGAATTCAAAAAACTCCTTAAACATCATTTCAAATAACCGCGTCATGATTTCGTTTCGTAATACTTGTGGCAAGCTTTGAATGCTTTCGATCGCAATGCCGGGGTGATATGTCATAGCCAAAATATTTTCGCTACTCAGCAAAGGAAAAGTTGTTGGTATGATAAAAAAAGAATTGTCTCCTAACTTTTCCCTGTAAGCTTCCATATAATTTAATTCAGTTCGGTAGTTTGCCTCATCTTTTAGCTGCTTTTTCGCGTCCTCAAGCAACGGGTCGATATTAAGGTGAGAAGGTAATAAACCAGAAAGCTTTAACAACATCGCTACATTATCAACGTCACTTACAATGCTTTCGCGTACTCCAGGGTATTGTATTTTTAGTACGATAGCTTTGCCCGAAGTCGAAATGGCACGATGTACCTGGCCTATAGAAGCTGCCGCTAATGGCGCAAAGCTAAATTGGTAGAGAATCTCTTGCCAATCTTCGCCAAAGTTCTCAATGAGAACAGCTTCTAGCTGTTGAAAGGGCATTGCTCGTGCATCAGCCCTCAGTGTCGATAAAATATCAGTGAGTTCTTTTGGCAGCAAATCGCCGGACTCCATCGACAGCATTTGGCCCAGTTTCATTGCAGCACCGCGTAATTGGCGAAGTTCCTTTGTAATACGTTGTGCATTTGCTGGCGTCAACAACAAATCTTTGAGGGTGGGGCGCTGGCGAGTAGCAAGCTGTCTAGTCCCTTCAGCAATCATACCGCCAGTCACCGATACAGCCATTTTTCCCAAGCGAGCAAGTCGGCTGAGGCGCTTGGTGGGGACCGGTGATGTATTTTTATCTTTAGAGAGTTTTTTCCTACTCATTACTATATCGGCCGGTACAATATAAATGACGTTATTTCAGCCATAACACTACTCTATGGTGTAAAGGTGAAAATAGTCGGAGTGGCAAGTCTAACTATTCTCTATAGCCTTCTGGAGTTTCTGATTATCTCTGTAGGATCGTGCGTGCGCTTTTTTGCATTTGATCTCTTTTGTCATCGGATATGCTACTGAGATCTATGGCATCAGGTACATTTCGGCCGCGGACAACAGCGTCGCGTTGCCCCACACGTTCTAACCACGCTTTTAAGTTGGGTAAGTCATCAATCTCAATGCCCGTCCAATCGTGTATGCAAATCCAGCCCCAGTTAGCAATGTCGGCGAGAGAGTAGTCGCCGCAAATAAAATCCTTTCCTTCAAGTTGTTTGTCAAGAACTGTATATAAGCGCTTGGTTTCATTCATATATCTGTCAATAACGGTGGGGATCTTCTCAGGAAAATACAAGTTGAAAACGTTGGCTTGGCCTTGCATCGGACCGATACCCGACATCTGAAACATAAGCCATTGAATGACGTCCATTCTGCCTTTGATATCGCCAGGGATTAGCTTGCCAGCTTTTTCCGCCAAATAAAGCATAATCGCACCTGACTCAAAAATGGCTAAATCTCCGGCATCTCTGTCAATGATTGCCGGTATCCGGCCGTTCGGATTAATCGCTAAAAACTCGGGTTGTTTTTGATCTCCTGCCATAATATCAATACGCTTTACCTCGTAAGGAATGCCGAGTTCTTCTAAGGTAACGGAGACTTTCCAACCATTGGGTGTTGGGGCGGTATACAGTTCAATCATGTTGTTCTCCTGTTTGCGTTTTGAGAGCCATTAATTAACGACTCAACAACTTTTATCGCGACTGACGACAGTTAATGATAAGTTATCTTTGTTCCGTTTGTGCATTTTCTAACTGTTCATTAATTTCCATCCACTCTGATTCTAAGGATTCTAGCTCAGATTTTTCCTGACCTTGCTGCTGCATTAGTTGTTTTAACTGGGCTTTATTGGCCTCTTCGTAGAGTTCAGGCTTAGTGAGTTTTGTATCCAATAAATGGCTGCTTTTTTCAAGGCGTTCAATATGCTTTTCAAGTTGACGGGATCTTAACGTAAGCGGTTGAAGCTTTTTCCGCTGATCCGCCTCTATACGTTTACGCTGTTTCTTCGCTTCAGCGGAATTTTCCGTCAGTTCAGTTGCAAAAGAGTCTGGAGTGGTATTTATCATTGAGCTTTTGTTGGAGCTACTATCCTCAATGTCTTTCTGCTCTTCTACTATTGATGATCGCGATTTTAATAGCCATTGTGCGTATTCGTCCAAATCGCCATCGTAAGCTTGGACACCACCGTCGCGAACTAGCCAAAGTTCATCGGTGACGGACTCCAGTAAATGTCGGTCGTGAGAGACTAATAGCATTGCGCCTTCGAAGCCTTGTAATGCAATCCCCAGGGCATGACGCATTTCTAAATCCAGATGGTTGGTCGGCTCATCTAGCAGCAATAGATTGGGTTTTTGTCGAACCACTGTTGCTAAGACAAGTCTAGCCTTTTCTCCACCTGACATTGGGGCAATAACAGATACCGCCATATCACCACTAAAGCCAAAGCCGCCAAGGTACTTGCGCAGCTCGCCCTCACTAGAATCAGGATACAAGCGTGACAAGTGTGATAACGGGGTGTCATCGCCTCGTAATTGCTCTAGTTGATGTTGGGCAAAGTAGCCTATATTCAGTTCTTTAGCTGACTCAATATGACCAGAAATAGGCGCTAGAGTATTTGCCAGTGATTTAATCAATGTAGACTTACCTGTACCGTTAGCTCCTAGAAGCCCAATACGGTCGCCTGACTCTAACCGTAAATTAACGTCGGACAATACAATGGTATCGCCATACCCTAGAGTTATATTTTGATTTGTTAATAAAAGTTGAGGATTTTTATCCGGGGCAAAAAAAGAAAATGAGAAGGGTGAATCGATATGGGCCGGAGCGATCGTTTCTAAACGAGACAGTGCTTTTAATCGGCTTTGAGCTTGCTTCGCTTTTGTGGCCTTTGCTTTAAATCGATCGACAAACTTTTGCATGTGAGCAATAGTTTCTTGTTGTTTTTTATAGGCGGCTTGCTGGCCGGCAAGCTTTGCTACTCTTTGCTTTTCAAATGCTGAATAGTTACCAATATAAAAACCGATCTTTTGCTGTTCAATATGAGCGATATGGGTGCATACACGATCAAGAAAATCACGATCATGAGAAACTAATAATAGCACGCCAGTATAGCGTTGCAGCCAGCTCTCAAGCCAAATGATGGCGTCAAGGTCTAAGTGGTTAGTCGGTTCGTCCAGCAACAAAATATCTGACCGGCGCATTAATGTTCTGGCTAAATTCAATCGCATTCGCCAGCCACCAGAAAACTGGTTTACTGCTTGCGATTGCTCTTGGTCGCTAAAGCCGAGGCCTGCTAACAATTGCGCTGCCCTGGCATCTGCGGTATAGGCATCGGAATGCTCAAGTGTTTCGTAGGCGGCCGCGAGGGCATTTCCATCATTTTTTTCTTCAGCTTTTGCTAATTCTTTGCGGGCTTTTATTAGTGCCTCGTCACCGGCGATTACAAATTCGAGAGCCGATATGCTTACGCCGCCGACCTCTTGCTCTACTGTCGCGACTAACATATTTTTGGGTAGCAACACATCACCGGAATCAGCGTGAAGCTCACCGGTAAGTAAAGCGATTAGGCTCGATTTTCCTGCGCCATTCGCCCCGGTTAAGCCTAAGCGTTGACCCGCGTGAACGCTAAGGTTAACTTGTTCAAACAACAAGCGTGTGCCGCGTCGTAGAGACGCATTGCTAAGTTTAATCATTGCTTGGTTAGTACTTTGTGCTGCTATTTTGATAGCTAGCGATAAACAAAAAAAACTCTATAAGGAAAGAAGGAGGCATGTTGCATCTACGTTCAGTCATAGGGCGAAAGATGGCCATATTTAAAGCTGCTTTTTGTTGAATGGATTAAAACTTTTGTGCAATGTTTCCCGCAATCATTACTCGTTCATGTGAACCTTCTTGCTTTGGTACATAGTGGGCGATCCAGCCGGGAAACATACAGATCATACCGTTTTTAGGTTGCACAGAGAGTTTGGCGTTTGGAAAAACAATGGGAGCGCAGTCATCAGTAACATTGACGTAGTAGGTGAAGCTCCACATCGATGGCCAATGATCGTGTTGTAGTGTGTACTCATCTTTTTTGTAAACTACCCCCCAGCAGTCGGTAACGGAGGGCTTTAGAAACGGTACCGCTTGCGGCGGTGAATTAGCCATCACCATTTCAAGTGCATATTTGCATATAACTTGAAATTGCTCAAAAGCAGGTTGGTCTGGCTCCCACATTCTAAAATCGGTCATGTCTGCTTTTACATTGGTAGAATGGCTTTGTTTGTCACCAGAGGCACGAATACCTTTTTCTAACAATGGATTAAGCGTTTCCCATTGAGGAACTTGTTGCGTGATAATGGGGAATTTGTCGACAAATTCAACGGCATAGCGGCTGTCACTCAACCGCAGTGGAATCCTTTTTGACGGGTTTTTTTTTGACGGACCTTTTTTAGATTTCACCGGTTTAGACACTTCTGCTATTTAAACTATGTAATAGATAATACCCCGTTTTCGCCGACGATGAAATCAGTTCCTTGCAGTCTGTAAATACGGTAAGGCTTTTAAAACAAGCAAAATAAGCTATTCCGCTATAGTATTAATCTAAGCAGAGGGGTCTTTGGCCTTAATGTTGTAAGCAAGAGCAATGATTTGCGCAATAATTAGATAAAGTTCGTGGGGAATTTCGTCACCTAAATCGAGCATTGCCAGCATTTCAGTCAGCTCGGGATTCTCATAAAGTGGAATACCGAGCTCACGCGCCAGGGCAATGATCTCATCGGCGAGCTGTCCCGATCCAGAAGCTGTAACGCGAGGGGCTGTTTGGCCATCGTACTTTAAAGCGACTGCTTTTTGGTATTCGTTAACGCCATTATTAAACTCGCTATTGTTGTCGCTAGAATTGTTACGGTTCAATGGCCGCTTGGCGGATCTCTCGCTGCCGAATTTGTTATCGAAATGTTCACTCATGTTTTTACGTCCAACAGGTTAATACCACTATTGGGATCCAAGTCGGGCGGCTCGCCAACATTGCACTGTAGCGATTGAACGGTGAGCCCGAGACGGCTAAAAGTTTCAGACATTTTATCCAGTTCGATACTAACGAGCTTAGCGGTGGCGGTATGAGATGCCCATAAAGTTGCAGCCATCCGTTTGCCACGAAGCGTAGCGTAGGCTGTTAATTTGCCATAAGTTTCTAAATCAAAATGAAGCTTAACGCTCCATATTTTTTCGGGATTCGTCAGCTGTTTTTTGTCTTTTTCTT
>JAJRPK010000148.1 GCA_024280785.1 Gammaproteobacteria bacterium | reverse complement strand
GGTATTTTAGGCTCGCTCGGTTTAATGCCTTCTGCCTGTCTGGGCCCTGAAAAAGCTTACTACGAACCTTCACACGGTTCGGCTCCCGATATTGCCGGACAAAACATTGCCAACCCCTATTCAATGATAGGTTCGGTGGCAATGATGCTGGAATACAGCTTTGGCATGCATCAAGAAGCGAAAAATCTCTGGGCCGCTATGCAAGGTGTCTTTGCGGACGGTTATTCAACCGCTGATCTATCTAAGGCTGGGGCTGACGTCAAAATGATTGGAACTGAAGTCTTTGGCAATAAAGTTATCGATAAATTAACCGCAATGCCCGCACCAAAAGCAGTGTAGTTTTTTATAAGCATATCGCAACGAATTAATTCGTTTGGCGCTCATGAACCAATCGATTAATCAGTCTTATTGTGGCTTCGATACCGGCCATAACTTGATTGGCATGCATTGCGCGCGTTGTCATCTTGGCTCCGCCCGCTAGCTCCCAAGTTATACTCGCTTCGGTTAAAGCATTAGTATGACCGCCCCGAGGGATGTGCACTTTGTAGTCGACAAGTTCAGGCAAATTTAAATCCAGCTTTTGCAATGCCATATTCAAAGCCGAGGTAAAGGCATCAAACCCACCATTGCCCTCGCCCTCTGCAGCATAAGCTATACCATCAATTTCGATTTCGATATTTGCCGTTGCTTGCTCGTTCAAATGACTTTCTAAATCGCAACGAGTTAACGCGACATGCTGGTATTCGTTGTTCTCTAATACATCGGCGATAATGAACGGCAAGTCATCAGAACTAATCCGCTGTTTCGAATCGCCCAGCTCAACCACCCGTTGTAATACTCTTTTTTGCTCGTCACTAGACAGCGAAATTCCTAGCTCTTCAAGGTTTTTTTCTAGCGACGCCTTACCGCTCATTTTACCTAATGCATAAGTCCTTTTGCGGGCAAAACGCTCGGGGTGAAGCTTAGTGACGTATAGATTTCCCTTCTTATCGCCGTCGGCATGAATACCCGCCGTTTGGGTAAAAACATCCAACCCCAAAACAGGAGCATTGTTAGCAACAAACTTGCCCGTAAAACTTTCTACCATCTGGCTAACGCCTACGATATGGGATTCATCAATATTTAAATCGAGACCCATTTTGTCGCGCAGTACCACCGTTACTTCAGCCAATGAGGCGTTACCCGCTCGTTCACCAAGACAATTAACGGTGCAATGAATACTATCGATACCCGCATTGACCGCCGCCATGACATTCGCGGTCGCTAAGCCGTAATCATTGTGTGGATGAAAATCAAAACGGTGATTGGGAAATCGTTGAATCATATCCCGCAAACTATCGTAGACTTCGTTGGGCGCCATCACGCCCAACGTATCCGGCAACATAAAATGGATAATCCCACAATCTGCCAAGCCATCGGCTAACGCATAAACGTAGTCGGGGCTGTCAGCATAGCCGTTCGACCAATCTTCAAAGTACACATTAACCTTTAAGCCCTTCGCTTGCGCATAAGCGACTGTTGCCTTAATGCCAGACAAATGCTGATCTAGTGTTTTTCCCAGTTGTTTACGGCAGTGTTTTTCACTACCTTTGGTCAGCAAATTTATGACTTTACCACCGGCGGCGACGATCCAATCGACGCTCTTGGTTTTATCGACAAAACCCAACACTTCGACACATTGATCATAGCCTTCAACCGCGGCCCATTCATTAATACGCGCAACACCTTTCTGCTCGCCATCCGATACTCTGGCAGACGCTACTTCGATGCGATCAACCTTCAAGCGGGAAAGCAAAGCCTTTGCCAGACTTATTTTTTCTTCTGGCGAAAACGATACACCTTGCGTTTGCTCGCCGTCGCGCAATGTGGTGTCCATCAATGTAATGTGTTTTGCCATACGTCTATCTACCGTGACTTCTAGCTATGCGTGTACTTTGTTCTCTACCTGTTCATCTAACCGAAGACTACTGAACTCATCATCATCAATCAACATCTGTAGAACTGACAGTATCAAATCGTGGATTTTTTACTACATAAAGTGCCAACACGGCAAGAGTCACCGCTGCAATGAAATAAGGTGCATTGTAGTTATAGTCGTACACCGCCCCGCCCATAAGCGGGCCGACGACAAAACCCAACCCCGCTACGGCTGCTGTAATGCCTGCGAGGCTACCTTGCTCTTGTGGTGAAACTGTATAGCTTGTCGTTGCAGCAAAGCCCGGCATCACCATACCAACACCAAAGCCAAAGATGCCCATGCCTATTAACACCCCGCTGATGTTCGACGAAAGAGCAATAACCGCATAGCCTGCCGCGCAGAAAGGAATCCCCACACGCATCAACTGCATTGGGCTAATCGCCGAGCGCTGAACAACCAAGAACTGTGCAGTTAACATCATAATTGAACTGGCCATCATCGCTGTCGCATAATATTTTACGCTCTCCATGCGCGCCATTCCAACAACATCTTCACAATAAAAACCCAGCGTCTGCTGCACCATTCCCTGCATAATATAAAGTAAAAAACCTACGGGAAGAATGAACCGAAAGCGCTTGTCAAACATACTTAGCTTCGGAGTCTCGACTTCATTAATATCGTTTCTTTCACTATCACTACCGACAGTAGATTTTTCGACCTTCGTCCTGGTTTTCTCTATCGTGTTTTTCGCGATCTCAGTAGCATTATCATCTTTACTATTTTTCAGGAAAAACAGTACCAGAATTGCACAGCAAAAAGTAATCGCTGCTTGAATAAATAATGGCGTGAGAAATCCAAAAACCACCGCTCCGGCCATAACTGGCCCCATCAAAACACCTAGCTGATTAGCGGCCGACAACCGCCCTAAACCTTTGGCACGATCCATAATAGGTGTCACGTCAATGATGTAGGCATTAGAGGCGGGAAAAGTTGCCGACATAATTGACGCGTGTATGACTCGTGCTCCAATCAACAAGGCCCAGAGTAAAACGCCACCGATAACCCCGTTAAAACCGAGGTAGGCTACTGCATTGAAGAGCATAGTGCCGGCGGCATAACCCAATAAGCCAATAACAATAATGGGCTTTCGCCCTACTCGGTCGCTGCGACGACCCCAAAAGGGAGAAACCAATGCAAATACTAAAGCTGTCATTGCTGACAAAGAGGTAATGGCCAGCTTGCCGGGATGCCAGGAAAAGTCTAACCATGCAATGTTAATAACAATGGCATCTAGCCCTAACTCACGACCAAGCGCCGGCATGACGGCGTAGATAACAGTTTGCCCCATACCAATGCTGAGCATAGCGAGGTACAAAATGTAGGGGGACGACATCGTTGCGACTTCAGAAGAAGAGCTTTGTTGCGCCGATGCCGATTGATCGCGACTACTCATAGCGGGGAATTCTATTGATTGTAAGGTCCAAGGATGGCTTTTTCTACACAATGATTATCTGCGCTACGCGCAGCGAAAGGAACCTAGTGGGCGTTAAAATACTACCGAGGCACTTGAAAAGGAGACCCTTTATTTCAAGACACACATAAATATGTCCCTATAGTTCGACGCTGGCATCCCTGCCAGCAACGGTCTTGAAATAAAGGGTCTCCTTTTCAAGTACCTAATTAATAAGTTATCTGTAAGCTCAATCTATATCTTGCTGCTTGTTTTGATTGCCAAGAACGAAGCGTCAAAATAACCGAGATCAGCAAATGACTCAATCACAAAAGCCGCCCTTTTCTCTCTTTTAGCCGAACGACCGTTTAAGACAAGCAAGAAATTGCGCTGATTTTAATCTGCTTCATTGCCGCTGGTAATTGCGAGCTATCAACACCGCCACCTTGAGCAAAGTCTGCCCTGCCGCCACCTTTACCCCCAACTAAGGCAGAAAGTTCTTTAATCAAGTCCCCCGCTTTTACCCGATCCGTAACCGAATCGCTAACACCTGCCACCAAAGCAATTTTTTTACCACCAGGAGCCGCCAAGACAATAATGGCACTACCAAGTTTTTGTTTTAACTGATCGACTGTATCGCGCAATGATTTAGGGTCTGCATCTTTCAATGTCGCAACTAACACTTTAACACCAGCCACATCTTCGGCATCTGCCGCCAAATCACTGCCCACACTGCCTGCCAGTTTCTGTTGTAGCTGTTGTAACTGTTTTTCCAGCTCTTTCTGTTTGTCTAATATTTGTCGAACTTTAACTACGATTTCACTAGGCTGGGTTTTTAATAAGCGAGCGGCTTGACCTATCTCTTGGTCGCTTTGCTGTATAGCTTCAAGCGCCTGCGCGCCCGCAACGGCTTCAATGCGACGAACCCCAGCGGCAACTCCACTTTCCGAGAGTATTCGCAACAAACCAATATCACCGGTTCGTTCGACATGAGTGCCACCACAAAGCTCCACCGAAAATCGGTCCTGCCCCATAGACAAAACTCTGACCTCGTCACCGTACTTCTCACCAAATAACGCCATCGCACCACTCAGTTTCGCCGTTTCCATATCAGACACCGTCATTTCTACTTTGGTATTGGCGCGAATATGATTGTTAACAATAGTTACTATTTGTTGAAGCTCAGCGTCACTTACGGCTTCGGGGTGAGCAAAATCAAATCGCAACCGCTCGGCATCGACTAAGCTACCTTTTTGCGCCACATGATCACCCAACACTTGACGTAACGCCGCGTGTAGCAAATGGGTAGCTGAGTGATTTAATGCCGTCGCCCGACGGCTAAATTCACTAACGCTTGCTTCTGCTTTATCACCGACGTTAATTGAACCTTTAACGACCTTACCTCGATGTAAAAAGGTCTCACCTTGTTTCTGAGTATCGACGACATCAAAAAGGTTATCACCGATTGTCAACACACCCGGATCGCCAACTTGTCCTCCCGATTCGGCATAAAAAGATGTTTTATCAAGCACGATAATGCCTTCCTGACCCGCTTCTAAACAGGCTACTGCTCGCCCACCTAAAAAGATCGCCTGTACCAAAGACGATTCGTTGAGACTATCGTAACCCGTAAAAACAGTAGCCAGGTTCGCTCCTGACGATTCGATATCGAGTTTTTCCAAGCCAGCCAACTTAAAGTTGCTAGCTGCTTTGGATTGATTACGCTGCCGCTCCATTGCTTGCTCATAGCCATCGAGGTCTACCGTCATATCCCGCTCACGAGCAATGTCGGCGGTCAAATCTAACGGAAATCCGTAGGTATCATATAATTTAAAAGCCGTTTCACCAGGAATAACCGACGAGCTAATCCCGGCCAAATCCTGTTCAAGCACTTTGAGACCTTGCTCTAAGGTGACGGCAAATTGCTCTTCTTCCGCTTTCAGAACTTTCTCGATGGTCTTTTGCGAACTCGCTAATTCAGGGTAAGCCTCGCCCATGACCTCTGCTAATGGCGCAACCAAGCGCCAAAAAAACAAAGCGTTAGCACCCAGCTCGTTGCCGTGTCTTACCGCTCGCCGGATGATCCGCCTTAGCACATAACCACGGCCTTCATTCGACGGTAGTACACCGTCAACCACAAGAAAGGAACACGAGCGGATATGATCAGCAATAACCCTTAACGAGCTCTGCCCACTATCATTAGTTCCGACAACTTTTGCAGCGGCAGTTAATAGATGCTTGAACAAATCAATGTCGTAATTACTGTGTACGCCTTGCATGACCGCCGCAACGCGCTCCAGCCCCATACCGGTATCGACGGACGGTTTGGGAAGTGGAGCTAAAGTACCATCCGCGGAGCGATTGTACTGCATAAAAACGATATTCCAGATTTCGATGTAGCGATCACCATCTTCTTCTGGAGTGCCAGGTAGCCCTCCCTCAATATCGGCACCGTGATCATAAAATATCTCGGTACAAGGACCGCAAGGCCCAGTATCACCCATGCTCCAAAAATTATCGGAAGCGTACTTAGTGCCCTTATTGTCACCAATTAAAATGATTCTTTCTTTTGCCAAGCCAATATTTTGATGCCATATATCGAAAGCTTCCGAATCATCGGCGTAAACCGTAACCCAAAGCCGGTCAGTAGGAATTTCGAGCTCTTCGGTTAGAAATTTCCAGGCAAAGGGAATCGCTTCGAGTTTAAAATAATCACCAAAACTAAAGTTACCCAGCATCTCAAAAAAAGTATGGTGTCTGGCGGTATAACCTACGTTCTCTAAGTCGTTGTGCTTACCACCCGCGCGAACACATCTTTGAGAGCTGGTTGCACGCACATAAGAGCGCTTATCGTCGCCTAAAAACACATCTTTAAATTGCACCATCCCCGCATTAGTAAACAACAGAGTGGGATCATTACCGGGGACTAAAGAGCTGCTATCAACACGAGTGTGTTTCTCGCGCTCAAAATAGCTCAAAAAGGCTTCGCGAATATCCGCACTGTTTGTTGCTTTGGTCATGAATTATGGCTCTTGGCTTCAAGTCTTAAAGGTCTATATTTATTAATAGACCCGCATGATTTCGTTCAGCGATTTTCATCGATAAAACCGAATATAAATACCTGCAAATAAGCATAGCTAACAAAATAACGTATATTGCTATAGACTACTTTCGAGATTACCTTCTTGCAGGTCGATGTTGGCGATGATATGAAG
>JAJRPK010000147.1 GCA_024280785.1 Gammaproteobacteria bacterium | reverse complement strand
TATATCAGCGGAAGCAGCCGTTAGATTTCTGCTGGTTAACTTCTGGGATCGTCCAAAAGTGGTCGTTCATTCTAGATCGATTGTGTCTGTAACAATTAATCTCATATTAGCTGCCATTTTCTCTTTGGATATCTACCATTTTTGAAACTGCACGATACCACTGACTAAAATACTGTACTTCAAGTACCTCGGGATGAAGCTCACATTGTGCTATAAAGAAACGTGACAACCCATCCCAATTATCATCATCTCCTGCAGAATAGAGCTTCCAACCTAGAGAATCTAATGAAATTGAATTTTTCTGAATATTTGCCGCCATTGATGTAGAAACAAGGTTCTCATCATCATCGCAGCCACCTGCAGCTACTGGCCTTAGGTGATCTGCTGTAGCAGAAAGATCCCAATATGAATCATGGCACTTTCCTTCCGCCCAATTGGAGTGGAATGGAAAAGCATCAGGAATAGCTCTTGAAATCATCCTGAGACTAGGTGGAATAACCAAACGTAAACCGGTATATCGGTCAATGAATCCATCTCGCTTGAATAGCTCAATTAGATCTTGATAAGTGTATTTACGTGCTTTACTATTTTTCTCAGCGGAGTTTCTCGTATATTCCGCATTCTTAATTTTCTTTTTCTTTATTCGTGCAGGCATCGACTCCGCTATCGCTTTGGCTTCATCAAGATTCCCAAGTTCTATTTCAGTGGCAACCCTCGAAATTGCTGGTCCATAGTCGACAGTGTCATTAACTTCATCCATGCCTAGCCTTCCCTATATCTCCAGAAATTTATTCATAGTCTTTGTATTAATATGAATGCCCGCTTTGGGTCGACAGAAGTCTTGTCTCTCAATATAACCACACTTTTACTTCCTTGTCTCAGTTCGGTCAAAAGCAGCCATCGTTGTCATCATCGTGAAGAGCTGTTGATCAGCGGAAGCAGCCGTTTGCTGAGTAAATCGATTAGGCTGAGATCGTTAAAAAGCGGACATTCAACGCTTCAATAAACGGCATTGAACTAGCACCACTTTTGTGGACACTTTTACGCACACATTTATTGGTTCTCGCCAAACTTACTCAGAAATATTAGTTTTGTTCCGTGCATTGGGTGCCAACTTAATTTATTACCTAATAACAGTTCATCAGATATTGAAAACTCCACAATTACTGACATCTCTCCGAATGTATACATCTGGCTTAGCGCAACTGCATCACCGCTTCTATTGTCGTGAGTCACCAATAAATTAGTTCTTCCGACAGAATCTATCGTTTCTGTCTCTGGCGTTGCACCTATTGACAACCAGAAATTATTAATTGGTCTGTTTTCTTTTATACCATTCGCTAATTTAGTGATATTAATTGGCACATCGCCTTCTTTGACCGCACAACCCAATAATTTTGCGAAAAACAAATGGGCATTTCTCATTCCATTACCAGCACCAGCGGGAAATGCCTTAGACACACGGAACTTTCCGTTTTTTAGAATAATTGTCCAATTTTCATATAAATAAGATGACAATCTTTCCCATGATTTATCATGTGGTTGTGTTAGTTCATTATTACACCTTGCACATAGATCCTTTTCCCCTCTTAAGATCTTCGCATTTGTGCTCTGTACACGCTTATTTCTTTTATCATCATTATGTACAAACAGTGGTTTTTGTTGTGTTGCTTCTCCTAATACCTGCCGAATATCTGTTCTTTTAATTCTATGTTCACGCGTATCAGCTACATCTCCACATATCCAACATTTTGCAGCAACGTCATTCATATTGTGTATAACGCCCACGTAATAGGCGTGAGCTTGCGAGCATCCTAATTGACGTGCTTATTAGGTGCTGAACTCTCAATTAAACGCCCCAGAAATAATTGCAGCTTCAACTTTTCTTTTGATTACATCTCGATATCTAATATTTTCTTTCAAAGCGTTTATTTGTTCGCTATCCCACTTTTCACTTACACAATAATCCATCCAGTGGGCAGCTCCACAAGATGCACCTCGTATTCTTGAGTCAAATTCAAACTGCTCTAATATTTCAGGCGGTTTGCAGTTAACAGGGTCTACGATACGAATAGTTAAATTTTCATTAAGTAACATCGCGTTGGAAAGCCTAAAATTGACGTGTTTATCTCCAAATCCGTAACCAATAACAGTTAACTCATCAAGCCCCATTAATTCGTCATCAAATATTTTTAGCTTTTCTTCTCCTTTTTTTATCTTGGATGTTTTGCTGTACTTCCTTCCGCCCGTGAGCATAGATTTTGAAATAATATCTAAATCACCATTTGAATTTGTAATCACTCTATCCTTCCCTGATGGCACCTTCTGGCCTTGGTGATAATATGCCATATTTTCTAGATGCTTGAAATTAGCGATAAGCTCAGCGGAGGAATTAAAATTTAAGGGTAAATTGCATAGAACTTCGTTATCTTTATAGTGTAACTCACTAAGACCACCATGTAGTTTAACAAGATTAATCCCTCTTTTATCCCTAAAAAAACCTGTATCACCAGAATCTAAGTTGCTTCTTCTGGAGCACGTTAAATTAACTTTCTTATCCATATTCAGGTTACTTAATGGAAATGAAATATTCTCGTTATCTCCATACGTAATCGGTATGCCATAGTCTAGTGCAATGCATTCCATATAAAGGTCATGGTTTAGAGTAAAAACCCATGTCTCCTTCTCTGAGAGCAAGTTTTCAAGTTTTGAAAACCATCTGATGTTTTTTTCATAGATGGTTTCATAAGATAGCTTCTGATATATAGATAAAATCGCATGAATTATCTCGTAAAACACTGAGAACAAGTAATTATATGAATCCTTATCAGACTGGCTTGATCCAAGATCATTTTGCTTGTCTTGAATAGTTTGCAGAAATTCTTCGTAGTTATTTCCTTTATTTTTTTTATATTCAAGTAATAAATCAAAACCATTAAAAATAGCCTCTTTATTAATTGGCCTTCCTTTCGAGTAAGGGTCGTTTTTAGCCAGCGCAGTAGCTAATGACTTGACGTTTTCCTTGTTGAATATTCCTAGGAAGACTTCTGTAAACTCTACAGATAGAGGCATTCCTAAATCGTAGGAAAATCCCGCCCCAAGTAATAAGCCTTTATTCATTCGCGTATTCCATTCTCGAAGCTAGGGATGCCTAACGCCACGCATCACCTACCGGTGGAAGCAGGCAACGCCTACTGTAACCGGTCAGGTGCATGCGGTTGTTATGCGGCATTCTGTTTAGTCTTACGACGCTGGCCCGTCTGCAAATGATTGCAGAGCGAGTTCGGACACCAGAGAAGTCCCCTCGAACAGCCGCTGGACCAGGCTCGCCAAGCGAGGTGATTCCGCGTCGTTGGCTATGGTTCGACACGCCTCCACAAACCGCTCCGTGGCTGTACCGAAGTGGGGATCGTAGACCGCACGTTGAATATGCATCTTGATCATCTCTCGCATGAAACGGCGAAGCTTGTCTAAATCCTCCATTTCTCGGATGACGGTCTCGAAGTCGGCCGCCGTTGCCTGCCCCAAGGCTACCTCTTGCAGCGTTCCCCAACCACTGTTCTCAATGATGTGCATGCACGCATCAACGACGGTTGTGTTAGCCTGCGTGGATGCTTTGATTGCAGCGAACTCGGCTTGGATCTTGGGATGGAGCGGGTTATTGAAAGGGTTCTCGTCATTCACGGTGGACGGATTGCTCTCCCTGTAACTCTTGATCCAACCATCGACGATCGCGTCGCCGATTGCCGCCCCTCCAGGTAACTGCGCAAGAACTGATTGGAGCTCGGTCGCGACAAATGGATCGAGAAGGCCGGCGCTTGCAGGAAGGACAGCGGCTTCGGCCACCAACTGCGCCTCATTGACCCGATGGTCCCAATAAACTCGCTTGATAAAATTATTGGCGGTTTCCCTCGCCTTCATCGCCTCACTTTCTGCCACATAGCGATCGATAACAGCTTCGATACTGGCGGCCTCTAAAAGGCCTGACTCCAAGAACTCGACCAGCTGCTTTTCAAACTCGTCGCAGCCGTGGATACCCAGTTCCTGCATCAGCATCCGCCAGTTGCCCTCCCGCTTCTCCTCAGGGCTAGGTGCCTCGTTTGTATCTTTGGCAAGGTCTTCTTCCCAGTTGGGTTTGCCCACATTCAAGGCAAACTTGAAATCAAGCCCGTCATCCATGCCATGATAATGGATGGCCGAAAATAAGACGATGGATGGCACCACCCGGGCTTGGATGACATCTTCTAAGTCTCGGCCTGCAAGAATCTGATTGGCCACCTTGATTACTTTGACAATGATGCGGATATTCGTCAGGGAGCATGTGATAGACGCCTGCTTGATTGCCTTAGCGTACTTGGACGACCTCAGTCCAATGGCAATGGAAAATGCTTCGTCGGCGGAAGTCGACAGCTTGATCTCATGGTCGATGACTTTTTCGCGTAACGTTGTCCAGAGCGTTTTCTGATTGTTCTTGGTTGAGAGCTGGTCATCATTGAGCACAAGGACGAACCGCGAGTCATGCTGCTGCGAGTATTCGTCGATGAAGCCGAGAACCTCGTCGATGCCCAGTTTCTCGTGCTTGCGTTCGATGTCGTCGATAATGATTAATTTGTTTTGAAGCATGATGGGAGCCATCAACAACACGTTTAAGTCGTTGATAGCCGCCAATGCCTTGTAGTGCTCCGAAGCTGCCTTCACGCCTGCATTGAACAAATCCTTCAGACCGTCGAACAACCCTCCGTGCGACTCTACTCCAGGGATCGCAGTCTCGATGAGCTTACGCTTGACCTGATCAATACTCGACAGGCCAAACAACGAAACATAGAGAGCATTCTTAATTTTGTCGTCACCAGACTCGGCCTTGATCTCATTCCAGAGGTGGGTCTTGCCCGTGCCCCATTTGCCCGACAGCGCAATCACGCAGTTATCCGCTTGACCGAGTAGCTGGTGTAATTGTTCCTTAGTTTTCTCTAGTGACACGCTACCCCTCACAAAAATCTTCAAGTCGACACTGCCTGACAGAACCCTAAGGAAAACCTATTAAAGCTATAGCGTTGGTCGAATGCCGCATAGGGGTCCCAGGGTACTGCTTATTTCTTATTCATTTTCACTATCTTGTGAAAATACTACCCCTTTAATTGCATGATGAAAAGGCGAGCCAGGGTATTGTAAAATACAAAGTTATATTCCGACAGTTCAGTATTCAGAACACCAGTTTTTTGTGAGTATTCTGACTTTAGATAATTACTGAATGGCGGCTTTGGGTCGATACTGTTGAAAAACTCGAAATTTTAATAACAGAAAATTTCTGGATAACGTATATTTTTGAAAGTGAGCTTCAAATATTCCGTATAAGACAGAGAGATGTTCTCAGCCAAGCTATCAAGTGTTTTTTATATCCCCACATATATAACTTAATAAAATGCGTTACAGAAGCTAAAAATTTAATTTTCAACAAAAAAAAGAGTTTTTCAACAGTATCGGTCGGATCCAGCCTACCATCATTTCAAGCCAAAGGGCTGCTTTGTGTATGAAGCAGCCGACCGTTAAAATTTAGAAAACGTCCGTTTCGGGACAACAGCCAATCCATCATAGTCCTATTTTTCAACCAACAACAAACGGTCTCTTGTACCTACTTCTTCAATATTTTTCCAACATTACAGGATCAAAATCACTC
>JAJRPK010000146.1 GCA_024280785.1 Gammaproteobacteria bacterium | reverse complement strand
GCTTTATGTCGAATGGCAGCGTCAAGGTTTGATTCAGCTCCATTTTTTCGATATAGCTCTAATGCTAGCTCCTGAATTGCACGGGATTCACTGTGCATAAAGGGCATATACAAAAAACTTTTTTCCACAGCGTTAAGCGCGATGTCTGCTTTAACGGCGATCGCCTCCTGAGACAACTCAAGAGCCAGCGAGTCTGAAGCGAAAGCCTGCGGCGTATTTCTAAAAATATTTCTTGAAAATTGATCGAGAATAATAATCTCGGCAAGACGCCCTTTCGGGTTTTGCCTCCACTCAATCAATTCGCCCATATTTGCTTGCGCATGATGATTTGAAAACTTACGAGCAATAAGACGATCAAAGCTTGCGTCTTTTTTCCAGTGTTGAGAGGGTTTTATTTCATAAAACCAAAAATATAAAACTTCATCTAACAAAAGAGCCGTTTTGCTAACCACAATGGCTTATCAAGCAAGTGTTAGATTAAAGTAGCTAACACGACGATATTGTTGCTTTAATGAGAAATCGAGTTCCTTTAATTTCAGCTTTAATACATAAATGTCCAGCGAGCCTTGTACGCTTCTTGTCGCCGTCACTAATTGCTGGCTACGTGCTTTTAGCCACTGCTCACGGGTATTTTTCCAATCGGTAAACTGACTAGATAGTTGTTGGTATTCTTGCTCGATCTGTTGCTCTAAGGAGCTTCGCCATTGGGAATAATCAATAGCGCCGACCCGTTGTTTTAGTTTGTCATAAAAGGCACGCTCGTATAACTTTTCTTTGGCTTCTTCGAGTTGCCGCAAAACCATTGCCTGACGGATTTTAAACTTAGGTGTCACCCGTAAATCTTTTGCCAAGCCTATCCAGGAGCAACATTTAATGACCCATTTGCTGGGGTCGTAGTGATACCAGCGGACACCATTGCGATAATCACTTTGAAATACATGATGATAATTGTCATAGCCCTCGCCGTAGGTAAGCAATGCTACGATTCCATTATCACGCGCACTGTTATCACCACTATAAGGCCGACGCCCCCAATAATGGGCCAGCGAATTGATAAAAAATGTAGTGTGGTGCGAGTAAACTAATCGCAAAAATCCAGCCGTTAGGATAAAGGCTAAATAATCACCGGTAATGGCACCTAGCAACAGCGGTGGAATAACATTCATTGTAAGTGCGATTGCGAGATAATGGTTGTGCTGCCACATAACAATTTTATCTCGTTGTAAATCGCGGCAATTACTAAAATCGTCTTCGCCATTGGGGTAGTGGCGTAGCATCCATCCAATGTGAGAAAACCATAGTCCCTTGCCAGCTGAATACGGGTCTTTGTTATCATCATCAACATAACGATGGTGGCGGCGGTGCTGCGAACTCCATAATAAAATACTGTTTTGAAAAGCAGCGGCACCAAATAGCGCCAATACCAGCTTCATTATAGGGTGTGCTTTGTAAGCGTTATGTGACCAAAGACGATGGTAACCTACGGTTATTGATATGCCGTTTAATGCAGCGAAAACAATAAAAGCTATCCAGTGAATCCATTCGAATCCCACCGCAATCTGGTACCAAATAACGCCAATTAACGCCACCAATGGTGTAATAGTCAACATCAGCATTGTTGGCCACACGATAGCGGGTCGAGAATTTACCTTTATACTTTTCTTTGAACAGCTGTTTTTGAATGAAGGGTTGCTCAGCCTGTCTAGTGCTGCGCTGTTGATCTTATTATTGTTTTCCGGGTTGTGCTTAATCATAGCTTGATTCGCTCACCTTACTTTAGTTATATAAGCATTTAGCAATTTACTAGAGCTAATACTAGAGTGCTTAAACAGCACACTTATTTTACTTAGAACCCCTACAGTATAGCGGGTATGCTCGGAGGAAGCCGCTGAAATTGCATTTCAGACTGTTAACAAACATGCCCAAAGAGGCATTAAATCAGAGCTAATAATCTACATCGATTGTAGTTAATCGGCGTTTACGGTGAATCGGATAAAAACAACCAGGTATCAAGCACGCTATCTGGACTAAGCGAGACGCTATCAATACCCTGCTCCATCAACCAACGCGCAAAATCAGGGTGATCCGAAGGCCCTTGACCGCATATGCCGACGTATTTTCCTTGTGCTTTACAGGCTGAGATGGCTTGGCCAAGCAGGGCTTTTACCGCGTCGTTTCGTTCGTCAAATAAATGAGCCACTAAGCCCGAGTCACGATCTAGCCCCAGCGTTAATTGAGTCAGATCATTCGACCCGATTGAGTACCCGTCAAAGTACTCCAGGAATTGATCGGCAATTAAAGCGTTTGCCGGTAATTCACACATCATTATTAGCTTTAAACCGTGCTCTCCGCGCTTTAATCCGTGTTGCTCAAGTAATTCAATGACCTGTTTAGCTTCACCGGGTGTGCGAACAAAGGGAATCATAACTTCTACGTTGTCTAAACCCATCTCTTCACGGACTTTTTTCAACGCTCGACATTCCAACGCAAAACAATCTCGAAAGCTTGGCTTGATATAACGGGAGGCACCACGAAACCCGATCATCGGATTTTCTTCGTCTGGTTCGTAGTCGGCCCCTCCTAACAGATGGGCATATTCATTGGACTTAAAGTCGGACATTCTAACGATAACGCGCTTGGGCGCAAAGGCACAGGCTATCGTTGCAATACCCTCAACCAATTTCTCTACATAAAAATCGATAGGGCTCGCATAACCGGCTATGCGCTTAGCAATACTGAGCTTTAACTGCGGTTCAAGCGAATCAAAATTTAACAATGCTTTAGGGTGAATGCCTATCATCCTATTGATGATAAATTCTAGCCGCGCTAAGCCTACGCCTGCATTCGGCAACGCTTGAAAGGTAAACGCACGATCTGGATTTCCCACATTTAGCATGATTTTGAATGGCAGTTCTGGCATGCTGCCAACATCGCTTCGTTTGATGGAAAAATCTAATTTTCCTTGGTAAATAACGCCCGTATCGCCTTCTGCGCAGCTGACGGTTACTGGCTCACCCTCAGAAAGCTTTTCGGTAGCATCAACACAGCCAACCACCGCGGGTATACCCAACTCACGCGCAATAATGGCTGCATGACACGTCCTGCCCCCACGATTGGTGACAATGGCAGCCGCCCTTTTCATTACCGGCTCCCAGTCGGGGTCGGTCATATCCGTAACCAATACATCGCCGGCTTGGACTTGATCCATCGCGCTAATGTCGCTAATAATGCGGACGGGGCCCGCCCCTATTCGCTGACCAACGCTCCGTCCCTCGCACAACACATCGCCGTGCTCTGTTAATAAATAGCGTTCGACAATCGTAGCACGTGAACGACTTTTAACAGTTTCGGGACGAGCTTGAACGATATAAAGTTTACCGTCATCACCATCTTTGGCCCATTCGATGTCCATCGGGCGGCCATAATGTGTTTCTATAATCAATGCTTGTTTTGCTAATTCAATGACGTCATCGTCGCTAATACTGAACCGTTGACGATCTTGATCTTCGACGTCTACAGTTTTCACCGACAATCCCGCCACGGCTTGTTCGCCGTAAATCATTTTAATAGCTTTACTGCCTAAATTTCGTCGTACAATGGGCCAATGATCTCCCCGCAAAGCTCGTTTGGAGACGTAAAACTCATCGGGGTTGACCGAGCCTTGAACGACGGTTTCCCCCAGCCCGTATGAACCCGTAATAAAGACTACGCCATCAAATCCGGATTCAGTATCCAAGGTAAACAGAACGCCTGCACTACCTGTCTCTGACCTCACCATTCGCTGTATACCCGCGCTGAGTGCGACGCCACTGTGATCAAAATCTTTATGAACACGATAGCTGATAGCTCTATCGTTAAACAGTGATGCAAAGACTTCTTTAACGGCAACACGAACGTTTTCGATACCTTTAATGTTTAAGAAAGTTTCTTGCTGGCCCGCAAATGAGGCATCAGGTAAGTCTTCTGCGGTAGCTGATGAGCGAACGGCCACACTGAGGTCTTTGTTACCACCTTGCAGCTGACTAAAAGCTTCTGCTATGGCTGTTTCAAGTCCGGCTGGAAATGGTGTTTGTAGAACCCATTGGCGAATTTGAGCGCCAGTTTTAGCCAGCGCATTGATATCTTCGACATCGAGAGATTCAAGAGCTTGGCGAATTTTCTCATCGAGGCCATTATGGGCGATAAAATCTCGATAGGCCGACGCCGTGGTGGCAAAACCATCGGGTACTTGTACCCCTTTACTATAGAGCCCACTGATCATCTCACCGAGCGACGCATTTTTGCCGCCGACACGATCGACATCGTTCATACCTAACTGATTAAACCAAAGTACCTGTTCTGACAAAGCTTTGCCCCTTCTCTAATCTATAAATCTTGTGGTTAAAACAGCCATACACACCGGAAACAGATGCATATGGTAAACTCGTTCACTCGAAAGGGAGGCAATCTACAGCCTCCTCAACTTCATCCAAGTGAAAGTTAGACATATTACATAACTCGGCACTCCCATAAAGATTGTCGGTTTAGGTTAAAATATCTGCCGGGGAAAGTCGGTATCTGGCAACGTTTTAGCCATGTCCATAGTTAACGCCACTTTGTCAGCTGATTAAGGTTCAATGTTAAGGGTTCAATAGGTTACCGATAATAGGAGTTTAAAAGCCTATTTATTAGCGATACCTGAATAAGCCCACCATGTAAACCATACCCAAATACATAAGCGCGTTCGAGCGCGTAGCATAGACGATTGAGGGAAAAAAACACAGATGAAACGCACCGCTTTTTTCATATCTGATAGTACCGGCATTACCGCTGAAGTTATGGGTGAAAGCCTATTATCGCATTTTCCCACTATCGACTTTGAGCGCTATACGCTCCCTTACATAGACTCCGAAGAGAAAGCCTTTCAAGCTGTCGAGAAGATCAATGCGGCGGCTGTTGTCGATGGCGAGCCGCCGATTATTTTTGATACGCTAATCAGCAAGCCAGTACGAGATATCGTTGTTGGATCGAAAGGTTATTGTGTAGATGTTATCAACAGTTTTTTGACTCCACTAGAAAAGGTATTGGGCGCTCCTAGCAGTTACAATGTGGGCCGACCAAAAATAGCAACAGCAAGCCCTCATTACAGCCGGCGCATAGAAGCCATTCACTTTGCTTTAGACAACGACGACGGCGGACGGATTAATCGCTACGGAGATGCCGATGTAATATTGATTGGCGTTTCGCGGTCTGGCAAAACGCCAACTTGCCTTTATTTGGCACTACAATTCGGTATCTTTCCCGCCAATTATCCTATTACCGAAGAAGATATTGAAACAATGAACTTACCTAAGCCACTACGAGAGCACAAGGATAGACTTTTTGGGTTAACCATTCATCCCGATCGTCTTGGGTCTATTCGCAACGAACGCTTAGCGAACAGCCGATACGCTTCTGCTAAACAGTGTGAAATGGAAGTCGCCGAAGTGGAACAAATGTTTCAGC
>JAJRPK010000145.1 GCA_024280785.1 Gammaproteobacteria bacterium | reverse complement strand
GGGCAGGTATAGCCACACCACACTCGACCCGCTAGAACAGTAACCGTAAATAATGCAAAGGCTGCAATAATTAACAACCAAGCCAACAGAGGAAAATCCTGCGGCCACAAGCTAATAAAAAATAAATGAAATTGTCGAGCCGGCAAATCAAACAATAGTGCTTGTCGGTCACCCCACTGGAACCATGGCAATGCAAAGTAGCCCAGCAGTAGTGGCCACCCGGTATACAAGCGAATGCGTTGGTAGAAACCCTCTACCACCCTCGTATAAATACGTTCACGTTTTTGATAAAGGTCGACTTCGCCGACTTCTGAGGGTACGAGTTCCCGAACGGGAATTTGATCGCTAGATATAGACTCGACTTTTTTAACCATATGTAAGTCGCCCCTTTTCGGCAAACTCACAGAAAGTATTCCGCCCTTGCGAGAACTTATTCAGGCCGAATCTAATAGTAGGTGGTGACCCAAACAACATTGATTGACCTTATCTAATTAAGCATCAGATTATTTTATGAATCTCGACGAGATAATCCATACACATACGCACTGAGCAAATGAATTTTATCGGCATTGATCGTTTCTTCGTGCGCAGGCATCACACCGTTTTGCCCATGGAAAATAGACTCTTTGATTTCGGCAATGGAACCACCATAAAGCCAAATACTATCCGCTAAATTTGGAGCACCCAACATAGTATTGCCCGTTGCATCCATTCCGTGACAAGCGCTGCAATAAGTTTTAAATGATTGTTTACCCGCCTCGACTAATTCTGGACGGAATTTATCTTCGGTACTCGCATCGGACGATTCCTTACTCTGGGATAAGCGGCTTTGAGATAAGTTGTTGTGAGACAAACTGCTCACGTAGTGAGTCACACTGGTAACAACTTCGTCACCCAGGGACTCTCCCCACGCCGGCATAACCCCATTTCTGCCCCGATTGATAGACAGCTTTATTTGCTTCGGCGTACCGCCGTACAGCCAATCATGATCGCTTAGATCAGGGAACCCAGAGCCACCTTTCGCGTCAACGCCATGACATTGAGAACAATTGTTAGCAAAGATGCGCTGAGCCATTTTCATCGCCTGCCGTTGCTGATGCAGCTCTTCAATAGGCATTTCGCGATAACGGGCGAAAACTTCCCCGTATTTCTCTTTAGCTCGCTGCTCTTCTCTCTCCCATTTATCTGCCGAAGTCCAACCAATTAGACCGGGATAATTTCCCATACCCGGAAAGATCACCAAATAACCGATCGCAAAAACTATTGAACCGATATAAAGATAAAACCACCAAGCCGGAAGTGGGTTGTCGTACTCTTCAATACCGTCATGCTTGTGACCCGTAGTCTCTTGCGAAGAGGACGGTTTAGTACGGTTGCCCATCAATAACCACGTCACGCCAATAATCGTAATCGTGGTTAATGCTATAACATAGTAACTCCAAGCATCAGTCATAAGGATTTTCTCGACGTAGCAGATTGTTCATTGTTGTCGACATTGTCATTCTCAAGACTCGTATCAAGCGTAGCTTTGTGCACATCTTCGTCGGCAAAGGGTAAATTTGCTGCGTCTTCAAAAGAAGATCGCCGCTTACCACTATATGCCCACGCACATACACTTAAAAATGCAATCAAGGCAATTAGCGTCCATAGTCCCGCAAGATGCTCGTCGGTCATTTTAAAACCCCTTTATACTAAACGTTGCGCTCGTGTCTGCTCTAACGCTTATAGCTAAGCAGTGTTCCCAGTTGCTGCAAATAGGCAATCACTGCATCCATTTCGGTTTTCCCTTTAATACTTTCATCTACCGTGGCGATATCTTCATCCGTATACGGCACTCCTAAGCGACGAAGAACAGATAATTTTTTCTTCATTGTGTCAGAGTCTATGCTGCGCTCTTCTAACCACCAAAAAGATGGCATGTTAGACTCTGGTACGACATCACGAGGATTATTCAAATGAACTCGATGCCAGCGATCACTGTAACGGCCGCCCACTCTGGCTAGATCTGGCCCCGTTCGCTTAGACCCCCAAACATGCGGGTGATCGTATACAAATTCCCCTGCGACAGAAAAATAACCGTAGCGCTCGGTTTCAGAGTGCAATGATCGAATCATTTGTGAATGGCAAACATTACAACCTTCACGTATGTATACATCGCGACCTTGCAATTCCAAAGCAGTTAAAGGCCGCAGCCCTTCAATTGGCTCAGTTGTATCTTTTTGAAACATCAGTGGCACAATTTCTACCAAGCCACCAAAACTAATCGCGATGACGACCAACACAATCATCAAACCGATATTCTTTTCAATGATCTCGTGCTTATTACTCATATTAATTTTATCCAACGCGTTTTAACCAAAGACTTATCCAAAAGCCAAGAAAAAACCTACACACTCAACCATGGTAGAAGAACCTCATTCATGCAGCGGTTAACTCTACTGCGCCTTCACCAGGTACCTCTTCCTCTTCCATTTTTATGGTACGCCAAACGTTATAAGCCATAATTAGCATGCCGACAAAGAACATCGACCCACCTATAAAACGGACAAAATACCCTGGATAGCTCGCCTCTACCGATTCGACAAAGCTGTAAGTCAAGGTGCCATCAATATTATAAGCACGCCACATAAGACCTTGCATAATGCCGTTAACCCACATTGACGTGATGTACAAAACAATGCCGAGTGTGGATAACCAAAAATGCACGCCAATCAAATTTACGCTGTACATACTTTTTTTGCCGTAGAGTAAAGGGAACAAATGATAAAGCGCACCGATCGTCACCATTGCCACCCAGCCTAACGCTCCTGAGTGAACATGCCCTATCGTCCAATCGGTATAATGCGACAAGGAGTTAACTGTCTTAATCGCCATCATTGGGCCTTCGAAGGTAGACATCCCGTAAAACGATAGCGACACCACTAAAAATCGTAAAGTCGGATCGGTTTGCAACTTACTCCAAGCTCCCGACAAGGTCATCATCCCGTTAATCATTCCACCCCATGATGGCGCCAACAAAATTAACGACATCACCATGCCCAAGTTCTGCACCCAGTCGGGCAAGGCGGTGTAATGTAAATGATGTGGGCCTGCCCACATATAGATAGCGATTAGAGACCAAAAGTGAACAATCGACAGGCGATAAGAATACACGGGGCGT
>JAJRPK010000144.1 GCA_024280785.1 Gammaproteobacteria bacterium | reverse complement strand
TGGCTAAAGCCTGCTCGCCAGTCCAGATAAGGCCTGAAAATATTTCGGGAGAATCCAGTAAACGGTCACCGCGACCCTTTTTTACCACAGCAATAAACTGAGCATGCGTGCTAGCTAACACCTCTTGCCAAAATGCTTTATCACGCTCTTTCTCGGGCGCAAAGGAATCAAGAAAAGACTTACTTTCTCCTGAAGTATAAATTCGCCGGTCAACACCTAACTTTTCCATTAAACCGTTAAACCCGAACCCCGCACTAATCACGCCAATGGAACCTACTAAGCTGGCTTTATCAGCATAAATTTCATCCGCAGCAGATGCCACGTAATAACCACCCGAAGCCCCCAAGTCAGCGATCACCGCGTAGATCTTTTTCTCTGGATGCAACCCTCTAAGCCTATTAATTTCATCGTTGATATAACCCGACTGGACCGGGCTGCCACCAGGAGAGTTAATCGCTAAAATGACTCCCACTGAAGTTTCAGATTCGAAAGCAGCTCGCAAACCCTTTACAATCGTGTTGGCATTAGCCGGTGTATCGGCCGAAATTAACCCATCGAGAGAAACCAACGCAACATGCTCTTCGCCAACGGTAGTAAATAACGTTTGACCCGCAGGAATTACTAACATCAATAAAGTCATTAAATAGGCGAATGTTAGTAATTTAAAAAAGATACCCCATCGCCGAGCTTTTCGCTGCTCATCAAGAGAAGCCGTAGCCACCTTTTCTAATATTTTCCATTCGGGCCTATCACTATCCCCGTAAGTCTTTTCTTGTGATGACGCGCCAGAATCAAACAAAATATTCTCCTGTAAATAAATACTGTTTTTAATGCTGCTTAAAATAGTTTAGCTCAGACCTATAGCATTGCGACAATTGATAGCAGAAGTTGTCCCTATAAAATTCAATCAAAGCCCAATATGCATTGCATTCTATCTCGGTTGCCAGATCATTTAAGAGAATAATGAATTAACTCAAAGTATCCAAAAATGATTTCCACACTTTTGGCAGTGGGCTCTCGACTTTAAGAACGGAATGCTCCACTGGAATTTCAATGGCGCTGGCATGAAGAAACAGATGTTTTGCTCCCTGACTGCGTAGCGTTTTATTCACCGGGTCTACGCCATACTTGGTATCACCACACAACGGATAACCGGCCGATTTTGCATGAACACGAATTTGGTGGGTTCTACCCGTTACCGGCATTACCTCTAACAACGTATAGTCACGATAAGACCTTAAAACCTTAAAGCGCGTTTTCGAAGCTTTGCCATCGACGGCGACAGCAACCATTCTTTCCCCCGATTGGAGAGTATTTTTTCTAAGAGGCGCATTGACGACATCCAGACCTGCGGGCCAGCGACCAATCGCAAGCGCCGTATAATATTTGCTCATTTGCTTATCTCGCAGAGCCGCGTGCAGCTGTTTTAAAGCGGGACGTTTTTTTGCCACCATAAGACAGCCAGACGTATCTCTATCTAATCGATGAACTAGCTCAAGAAATGAGCAATCATCACGAACCTGACGCAATGCTTCTATCAAGCCTACGGACAAACCACTGCCACCATGGACGGCAAGTCCCGCCGGTTTATCAATCACCATTAAGCTATCGTCTTCATATAGCACCGACTCAAGCAATAAACGGGTCAATCCTGATGAGACTACGGGCGGAGCCGAGGTTTCACGAATGCGAACTGGGGGGATACGGACAACATCCCCGGTAAGAAGGCGATAGTCCGGCCCCACTCTGCCTTTATTAACCCTCACTTCACCTTTACGCAAAATTCGATACAAGCGTGATCGAGGGAGCCCTTTAAGCCTGGACATTAAGAAGTTATCGAGTCGCTGACCCTCGTAATCCTGCTCTACCGTAACGTAACTGACGCTTTCTTGTACAATCTTCAAAAAAACACCTGTAGGCAAACTGCCACCCACAACGGCCTACCACAAGGCCCGTTAATAGACTCCTTGAGTGAAGAATCATAATAATTGAGCTGAATAGGGATTGGTGATAAGATAGTGGCCGCTCTCTTTTAGGGGGGATCTGTTGCTAATCGCGCTTTAGGCTTTAGTAAGGTGTAGATTTAGCTGTAACTGTAACAGTCGCCTGCTTCTATTGAGTGATACTCTATATAGGTTACCTTTAGAAAGATAGTGATCTAGGCGCAGTCCTGTCTATTCTTGAATTCGCCAATAGCATTTGTTTTACAGCGATTTCTTGTTTACAAAAAAAGGTAGGCATAAGGATAGTAAGCGGAAAAAAGGATAAAACTGCTCGTCAGGCTTGCGGGGTAAAGTAAAGTCACCTCACTTTGATTTAACCATTCAGCTATAGCTAAATGCCCTTTTCTATTGATTGTTAGTACTCTATTCTAACTATAGTGATGGTGCCGTTTAACTGCCTAGCCTATTCATTCAATGGTTTTAAGTACTGATTTGAAAAACTTAGTACAAAACGTAAGCTGATTTTATTTCGTTGCTGCTGTTGGGTTAAGCACAAGTATTATATTAATATTTGATTGAATACCTTATCGCTAAGCCGCGATACGAGTTGGTACTTTTACAACAAATTTATTCGCTGTAAAGTTCAACCGTTACTACACTTAGAAGGCAGGACTTGCCAAAAATTTTGGATTAGCTTGTTATTCCAATTTTAGCATTTGCACCACCTTGTGATGTGCCTCCTAAAAAAGCGTTATAGAATTAGAGGTAAACGCCAAAAAGGCGAGAACAACACACTGCGAGCAAAGATGTACATGGATAATACGTACAAAAAATGAGCGAATGAATGGGCGAGAAAGACAAGCCCTGATCTTCGCAACAAGAATTTATTGACAACCATGCGTATGAAAAAAGTGTTTATCCGCTTATACGCTCATTGAGGATTAGAAAAACCAGGCCAAATGGCCGAACAAAATCATTAACACCACAACTGCCTTAACGCAGTTTGGATTTTTTATTTCGCAGCAAAACTGTAACAAGCTGTACAAACAGACCCAAAAGGTCATCCGAGCAACGGTTATACTCAAGAGTAATACCGTATTCTCGTGAAAAGTACAGGGATTACACCGACGCTCGCTAACTATGCTCACTAAGTTATAGTGTATAGACCGAGCGCAACAGTTTAGTTTTGATTTATTGAACAGTAAGTAAGACAGATTCATGTTATTTGATCCAATCAGTAGTACCGATGATCAACCGCTAGTCACTAGCAACAGCTCAACCGGCGGTAACCGAAAATCTAGTCTGCTTGATACATAAGAGCGAAAGCTCTAAAGAGATAAGCGTTAACGTAACGTCAAATACAAACAACCTATTTATGCCTTTGTACGCATGAAAACTTGAGCGACTCGAATACTGAACAATAGAATCGTCGCAGAGTATTTCATCAACATAACAAAGAAACAAATAGAACAATAAGCTCAGGCCCCAAGCCTAATAAGCAGTGCTTTTATTAGGCAAAAGTTGTAAGAGGGCAAGCAAATCAATACAGAGCCGATTTGTTGCTAAAAAGTATTTGCAGTTGTTTAACTTTGGCGCGTTTAACTAAGACACCATTCATGAATGAATGAATGGATTGGCACAGGCATAAAGTCTATCGCCCCACTTGTGGATGTTGAACTTTTCTCTTTGGTTAGTTTTTTCGAACCTTATTTAGCTGTCAATACCATCTAACTTTACTCTCGGATTTCCCTCTCCTTTCACGTGACAAGAGTCTCTTACGATACTCTTCGCTCTAGCCTTTCTGTATGCCACAGCTTTATCAGTAACAACGCTGCTTTAAGCAAGAGAAAAATTATGAAACGCATGTTAATTAACGCAACCCAGCCAGAAGAGCTCCGTGTTGCAATGGTCGATGGCCAAAAACTTTATGACCTTGATATAGAAAACCGAACGAGAGTTCAAAAGAAGGCCAGCATTTACAAAGGAAGAATCACTCGAGTCGAACCTAGCTTAGAAGCCGCCTTTGTCGACTTCGGAGCCGAACGTCATGGTTTCTTACCGTTAAAAGAAATCGCTAGAGAATATTTCTACCGCTCACCTTCTGATGTCCAGGGTCGAATAAAAATCAAGGATGTCGTCAAAGAAGGCACCGAAGTTATTGTTCAAGTAGAAAAAGAAGAGCGAGGCTCAAAAGGCGCCGCTTTAAGTACCTTTGTCAGTTTGGCAGGCCGCTATATGGTTCTTATGCCAAACAATCCAAGGTCGGGTGGCATTTCTCGACGAATAGAAGGCGAAGAACGCGACGAGCTTCGCAAGGCGATAGCTGAGCTCAACACACCCAAGGGAATGGCTGTCATAGTGCGCACAGCTAGCATAGGAAAAAGTGCAGAAGAATTGCAGTGGGACTTAACCTACCTTCTTACCATTTGGGATGCGATTCAAGAAGCCGCTGAATCCAGAGCAGCGCCCTTTTTAGTTTTTCAAGAAAGCAACGTTATCGTTCGAGCTATTCGCGATTATGTTCGCGATGATATTGGCGAAGTCTTAATTGATGGCGCCGACGCCTACCTCGAAGCCTCACAGTTTGTGCAAAAAGTCATGCCGAACTATGCCGACAAAATTAAACAGTACGACGATGAAATCCCACTTTTTAACCGCTACCAAGTGGAAAGCCAAATTGAAACGGCCTTCCAGCGAGAAGTGCGGCTACCTTCAGGCGGGTCCATAGTTATCGATCCTACCGAGGCAATGGTTGCCATCGATATCAACTCGGCAAGAGCAACCCGTGGCAGCGACATAGAAGAAACAGCATTACAGACTAACCTGGAAGCCGCAGAAGAGGTTGCTCGCCAGTTACGCCTGCGTGACATGGGCGGCCTTATCGTTATCGATTTTATCGACATGAGCTCTAACCGCAATCAACGTGCGGTAGAAAACCGAATGCGAGACTCATTAGAAGCCGATAGAGCGCGAGTACAGGTTGGCCGAATATCTCGATTTGGCTTGTTAGAGATGTCTCGACAACGATTGCGCCCATCACTCGGCGAAACCAGTGCAACAGTTTGCCCTCGATGCAATGGTCAAGGCACCATTCGCGACACAAAGTCATTATCGTTGGTTATTCTACGCCTGCTCCAAGACGAAGCGCAAAAAGATCGTACTGCAGAAATACGTACCATCGTACCCGTTGAAGTTGCCACCTATTTACTGAATGAAAAACGCGATGCTATTCGTTCTATCGAGCAAACTAATAATTTGCGTGTTTTAGTTATTCCAAATCCCGCGTTCGAAACTCCACACTACGAAGTGGTTAGGCTTCGTGATGACGACAGTGAAATTGGAGTCGTCGACAGTTTTGAACTTGCCCCCGAAGCAGAGGCCGAAGAGTCCATTCTAGACAAAAAAGATGTTTCAGTAACTCAGCCTGTTGCCGCCGTTCAACCCTCTAAGCTTGCCCAGCAAGCGCCTAACGTCCCTTCTCCTACCGAAGATAAATCGGTGTCTGCAACTAAACAAGGTTTATTCTCTCGAATAATTTCAAGTATTGTCGGTACGACTAAAGAAGCACCTGCAGAAAAACCAGTTGAAACACGGCCTGCTAGTAGAAACAACGACAGGCAATCCAGTGATCGCAATAGAAAAAGTGGTCACCGCAACGAGAATAGAAACAATCGAGGCAACCGTAATTCAAAGAACAGCCGTAATGACGGTCGTAACGACAATCGTGGTAATCGCAAAGAAGAAAACCAAAACCGCAAGCCTAAACAAAGCTCGCATGAACGCAGAAGTGCCAATGACGACAGTACCAGTGAAAACTCGCGCGGCAATAGCAACCGACGCCAAAACCCGCGCGCTCGCAACGAACGCAATAAAGAAAAATCTAACGAGCAAAAAACCAGTGTAGGAACAGATCAAAATATCTCTAGCAATGCCGCCGACAATACTAACGATCAAAATGATGCGCCAAAAAAACGGCCAGAGAATCAACGCGGACGTACCGCCAGGGGACCTAGACGCCGGGGAGGAAGACGTAGCGAAGCGGCCAATCAAGCTACCCAACAGACTAACGGCGGGCTTGAAGGTGAACTTGCCGAGTCGGTCACAACACGGCCCACTCAGAGTGAAGCCGACACACAGAGCTCTTCTACACTAAGCCCTGAGACAAAGAGTACGGTCGATCAACAAAATACCGCGATAGAAAGTAGCTCTGAAACCAAAAGTTCTAGCCCAGTAGTAAGTACGGCAACGAGCAAAGAAAGCTCGAACGAAAAAATCGAGCAGACGTATGTAGAAGGTGTGCTGGCCCCGGCGGTTGAAACACCACCCGCTGTAGCAAAAGAAGGCCCTGCAGAGGCAAAGGTGGCTACACCGCCTCCTGCTGTTGAGGCAACGGCAACCAGGACTGAAGATCCAACGCCAACCCCCGTGGTTGAAAGCAAGCCTACAACCGACCCTACCGTAGATGTTGACTCAACATCTACGCCTGAGAGTCAACAACCTGCTACCGGATCAGCACGTGCGTCTAATGACCCCCGCAGTCAGGCACGCAAAAAGACAGAGCATCAGATATCCAGTGCAACAATGGATATTGATATGGGCCAACCGCTTGTTGCTGATGTGGCAGATTTACCGACGAAAGATGTCATTCGCGCTTCGAATGATCCACGAAAGAAAAAGCAAGTTACGGAGAACCCTGAGGAAGAATCAACGCCGACATAAAAGAAAATAGCGCAAGATGTAGGATGCCCTGACAAAAGTCTTGTCAGATAAAAAAGGCAGGTTATACTTGCGCCTCGTTTTTCCGGAGGGGTGGCTGAGTGGTCGAAAGCACTGGTCTTGAAAACCAGCGTACGGCGACGTACCCAGGGTTCAAATCCCTGCCCCTCCGCCATTTCACTTATTTTGCAGTTTCATGCAATCTCACCACGGCTATAAAACCCCTATTTTTATAGCCTTTGCCTATATCACTATCTAATACGCTCTTATACAATCCTGAATCAATTGATGGGTAGTCTATGCCAGTTAAACAGACACTTTCAGCAGTCAAGATAAAAAACATCAACCCACCGGGGATGTAAGTTGCATAAAGAATATTGAACCCTTCTGAACACCTCCACAACAAAATTAAATCAATTAACAAGGTACTCCCCAGCGATAGCAATGCAGGTCGGAATACGCGCAGTATTCGTCTAAATTTAACATCCAAAACTTTGATGTTAACTACAATAGTGCTTGCATTAATTTATTACGGTAATGTATTCAGCGCGTTAATTACTGCAAGTTGAACGCGCTGATACTGGTGTAAGTCAATTCGCTAATTACTCACTTTAAAAAGTAGCTAACAATTGGTTATTTAGCGCCACTTCCTATTTAATGCGTTGATAACTAAATCTTTTGACATTAATAACGAATTGTCATTTGTGAT
>JAJRPK010000143.1 GCA_024280785.1 Gammaproteobacteria bacterium | reverse complement strand
CACTGAGGATGTCGATTCAGGGTTTTTTGTATGCTGAGTAAAAACCCGGAAGGATGTCTGAAGGATATTTTGTTAATAGTCGCTTCTGATAAATCATTTATAGAATGTCATCACTCACTTTTATTTTGATTAATAACGATAGCTTGAAGAAAATAAAACGAATGACTCACAAACTGTGCCCGTGAAGTACCCCCATTTACCACTTTTAGCCCGGTGATGTTTGGAGCAATATTATTAAGAATGTACAACAAGGCAATATAATTAATAATTAATCGGAGATTCTTGCTATGGAAGACACCCTTACTACTAACTCACAGTCCCGCACACTTCCATTTGAATTTCATGGTAAAGGCGGTGAATATTTTAAAATTTGGATCGTGAATATATTACTGACTATTGTTAGCTTAGGGATTTATTCTGCTTGGGCGACGGTGAGAAGCAACCGATACTTTTATTCAAATCTTGAACTCGACGGCAGTCGCTTTCGCTATTTGGCCGAGCCGATGACAATATTAAAAGGTCGGTTGATCGCGGTAGCTGCGTTCATAGTTTATACCTTAATCTCCAGTCTAAGTTCTACTTTGGGCTTTGTTCTCGCCATTGCCTTATTTATAGCCATTCCCTACTTTATTAATCAATCTATTACCTTTGGTAACAGAATGACAGCCTACAAAAATATTCAATTTCGTTTTAAAGGTAACTACGGTGAAGCCTTTATGGTGTTTTATGTTTGGCCAATACTAGGCATTCTTACCTTGGGTGTTTTATACCCGATGGCGATATTAAAACTGAACAAATACGTGGTAAAAAACAGTAGTTATGGGACGTCTAGCTTTGAATTTAATGCGACCTATAGTGATTACGGCAAGATATTCTTAATGGCTTTAGGCGCGATCGTTATTTTGGCGATAGCTGGGGCTGTAATGGTGGCTGTGGTTCCTCTTGCAATACCGGTTCTATCTGTAGTGCTACTGGTCGGTTACATAGCTGTCGTGGTTGCCCTGACTAACTTATATTATTGTAGCGTGAGCTTAGTTGATCACGGTTTTACTGCCAATTTATCTACCGGCGGTTTCGCTAAAATGATGCTGATTAACACATTTTTCACGATAATTACTTTAGGCCTGTATTTACCGGCGGCAAAAGTCCGGATGACCCAATATATTTGCTCTTGCATTGTTATGAATAGCCAAGGTTCCTTGGATAATTTTGCATCTGCCGAACAAGAAAATATTAGCGCCTTGGGCGAAGAGTTAGGTCAGGTATTTGATTTTGGATTCTAACCATTAGCGCTATTTTAGGTGGTTTCATGGATGGGCAAACCTCCAAACGGCATCAAGCCCGGTTGGAGGGGTTTAATTCGGATCGCCGTACCGTGTCGTTCTATTACGGAGATCAGTTTGAGAAGCTACTGACTGTTGATTTTAATGCATTAACCATTGAATCTCGCTTGGGAAATACGCCACGCGAGATCAATTTAGACAATGGTCAGATCTTTGTTACCTCAGATAACGATGCGGTCGATCAGTTCGTTCAATATTATTCTGGCCACCGCAAACCTTCCTTGCTACATAAATTGGAGCAACACTCAGGTCTGGTAGCTATTTCTTCGCTGCTAACCATCGGCTTCGTTGCATTCCTCTTGGTGTATGGCGTACCTAAAGCAGCCAAACTTATTGCTTACCAAATGCCCGACGACCTCGTTGAACAAATGGGTGATGGTTTAATCCTGCTCGATAAATTCATGTTCGACCCTTCCGAGTTAGATCCAGATCGCCAATTAGAAATACGTGCGCTAGTGGAGACCTATTTGCAGGCGCACAGTGACTTAAATCCGGTATTGGAATTTCGTTCAGGTGTGGGCCCCAATGCATTTGCGTTACCGGGCGGGGATATTGTATTCACCGATGAGCTTATCAAGCTCGCGGCGACTGACGATGAAATAGTTGCCGTACTGTTTCATGAATTGGGACACCTTGAAAACAAACATTTGCTACGCAGGGTTTTGCAAGACTCTATGATTACTTTGTTGGTGATTACTATTACCGGCGACCTTGACGTTGCAGATTTGGCCACCGGTTTGCCTACCTTAATAGTCGATTTAACATATTCTCGTGACTTCGAAATAGAAGCCGATCGCTATGCGCTGCAACAATTGTACCGCTTCGGCATTCCGATTGAGAGTTTTGCAACGATAATGCAGCGACTCGATAATTATGTGCCTCCGGAAGACGAGGAAGCTAAAGGTGATGCATCTATAAATGAGAGCCCTGATGATAAGACTGGCCAGCACAGCAGCGAGAGTATTGACGATTCTAAATCCAAAGAGAGTAATAAAATTGTCGACTTTTTCTCTACCCACCCGGCCACTGAAGACCGGGTGTTGATGGTGCAACGATATAAGCAAGAGCACGGTATTAATTAAATCGTTAGTTTTTTGAGTGGATGAGTAACAATCATCGAGAACTAGGCTTTTTGGGTGTTGCTGAAAGGTAATTTGGTGGGACGGCGGGAATTGAATTTAAGTTATAACTCTATGAAACATATAGATAAATAAAAGTTAGTTGCTAGTCGATACCACCAAAGGTACCACCAAAATACAAAGCCACTACAATATTCGCGCAAGAAACAAGCAAATTCTGGCCGGAAGCGGTGCTTGAAAAATCACTAAAACTTGATCAAGGGCAGAGTGCGTACGAAGCGTTTTTTTCAGCCGAGTTTTAACACAAGCCATTAATATCTTAACGACTTTTTGGGGATGCCTTAGTGATTATCGCTTTTTGATCCGCACTGGCTCTTTTGAGCACTGCGGTAAAAACCTTTTTCTTCTCCTTAGCTGTCGCATTTCGGACAAAATCGGAAAAAGGAGTAGATTCCACTAGCTTGCTTTTATCTGATGTAAACATATGAGTACTTTAGTCTAGTGGAATGATCTCTTCAAGTGACGTTTTTGTGTACTTCTCAGGGATATGGGAATTAATATCATCTACATTGATTTTATAGAACCGGTTGGAGCCATCGTAATCCTTCATTAAAAGGTCGATTTTGAGATCACTGCCAAATTCCTCTTTCAACCGCTTTACGTTCTCTCTGGCAGCAAAGTATTGGGTTATGAAATCTTCTCGCCTTATTTTCCTGCCCTCGATTTTCTCTCTATTTTGCACCACATCCCAGGCTAGCAATGGTTCCTGATATACATAATATATTTGGACGTAGCGACCTTTTTTCAAGGCGCGCACGATGTTTGAGCGGGACTTTTCGTAATCTGCGGCTAATGTTCCATCCAGAATAAAACTTTGCTTTTGCTTAAAAAGCATGTCCAGTATGCGGTCCACTAATATCGAAATCCCGTATTGAAATAGGTGAGAGTTAGCGCCGTTATACGCTTCAAATTCGGATCGGAGTTCGTCGGGGTCAACTCTTACAATAGCTTGTTTGTTTATTCCTTCTTGTGCCAGTAGTTGTTTTGAAGCTTCCGTTTTTCCAGCGCCAGGGGAGCCTGCCATAAAAACGGAAACTGGATTATGTTCTGCTGGAAATTTGCTCGTATCTGTTAAGCGTTTTGCAATAGCCTTCTTGTGTTTTCTCGCGAATTTACCAGCAGAGTCCTTTATTTCTTGATCGGATACTATATTCATATGTTTGCTTCATAAAGGTGTCTTTGAAATCCCACAAACATATTCCTGATTTCCGATGGCGAGCCAAAAACAGTCGCAGCATCACTGATCGTATTGTATTTAAGCTCGATCAGGCTCTTCATTTTTCCGATAGCCAGCTCACCCACGCCATCTTCAATATATCGATCTAAAATAAAATTGATAAATTCCTGTTGTTTGTAATCAGTGAAAGAATTGTTAATTGCCGGCTTTGCATGACTGGCGCGTTCGGCCCTGGTTTGGGTTTCTGTGGCATAGGCGACATACGCTAATACATCATAAACATCGCTGTCCCTGGCATCGATCAACGCCTTCATACTTTCCAGTTTTTCTGTGTCATAACCCGCCTCGGAGAGGTCATCAAGCAAGGTCTCGCGGGTACTGGGGTTGCTCCATATCTCGCGAAGCTGATCCTCGTCTTCAAAGAATTGCGGCAAGTCCTCGAACATCCTCTCGAGAAACTCTTTCGCCGTGATGGGTGTACCGTCTGCACTCCAGTACATCACTGAAGAGACGTGTTGTATCTCGCGTGCCTTACCGTCGCTGAGTTTGATGACGATCTTTTCTTTGGGTGGTTCGCCCTCATCACCGCCAGGTGTGGGTGTGGTGGGTGAGTCTGGGTCTTCTCCCTTGGACCCACGCGTAGCAGTGTCGTTGTCTTCAGGCCCGAGT
>JAJRPK010000142.1 GCA_024280785.1 Gammaproteobacteria bacterium | reverse complement strand
TCTGTTCATCGCTAAAATCAAAACGGCTGCCGATAAAGATATCATTCTGGAAGGGCGAGGTGGCCTCTTCATCTCGACTGTCATAGTGGTATTCCATTAGCACCCCAAGGTTGATGTTCGAATCTTGGATGCCAACAAAGGTGTATTCAAAACCGGTGACTGCGGCGGAATAATCTTTTGGGTCTCCGTTGCGTTGGATAGCTTCGAGCTTTAATAACCATTCCTCTAAAGTAGCTTGAAGGTCAATGCCCACCTGTTCGATTAAATTATATCGTGGTACCAGTGACTCTTGCCCATTAGTCGTTTTTTTGATGAGTTGAGGATCTCTAGAGGTACCGTTAAAGTAATGCAGGCCTAAATCCCAATCATCCTTTACGGTTCCACTCCAGCGCAGGGCATAATCAAGATGTTTATCTTCGGCTGATGATTCATATTCAGATAAATCCGTATCAACCGCGAGTGGGGTTCTAAGCCGACCCTCTTGTCCAGGGAAGCTACGCTCTCGAAAGCCGGGTAGGAGAAATAAATCTATGTTACCCGAATCTAGCATTAGGGTTAGATTAATTAAAGGCTGACCTAGTTTGTCCTCACCATCGATGTTCTCAACAAAATCAGTCTGATTGATGATGTCGACCAAGTGTTGAGATTCAGTAACGCCCCAAAAAACTTTACCTAAACCAATGCGTACTTCCCAGTCATTTTTACTCGCATGGAGGTTGTATTCGCGAAGATCAAAATGGGTTCGTTCTTTATCTCTGGCATCAAATCGAAAGAACGGTTTAAAGGTAAAACTCAAGTCAATGTCTCTGTTTCCAATAACTTGATAATATTCGGGTTCTATAGACAGGGATAGATAGTTGGTATGTTGATCGGGTGAAAGCCCGTCTTTAAAATAAGCTCTGTCGTCTAGTGTAAAATTCCCTCTCCACTCAGCATTAACCGTGCTAAATAAAGTAAAAGATATGGTTAAAAATACAAATATATTTCTCATAGGTGATTATCGATTGCGTTAATCCATTGTTGGACGGACTTAGGTATCTCAGGAGAACTCATTTCATAGTCCAATTCCTCTAAGACCTTTTCGGTATCAACCCTTTTTCGACCATGTCGAATTTGAACCTTAATTAAACCCACTGTACATACTTTTTCTCCACTAATAAATCGTTGTTGAAAATAAAACCAGCGTTCATCCCAGCCTAGTAATTGTGTTTCCAATTGGAAATTTTGCCAAAGTGTTAGCGGACGTAGGAATCTTAAATGCAGATCAGCAACGACGGGGAACCAGCTGCGTTCTCGCATCAGTTTGAGTAGGCCCGTACGCACGATTAAGTCCATGCGACCCAGGTCCATAAACGTTCCATAGCGACCATTATTAACGTGCATGTTTAGATCAAGATCATTTGGTAGTACTCGCATTTTGATCAAAGAAGTATCGGTTGGGGAAAGCGACGTGCGACGTTTCGCTAGAAAGATTAACCAGAAAAAACGAAAGTAAAGGCTCATAACTAGGAATCAGTAATCGATGCAAAAAAACTTGTGGTATAAGTATGATGTTTTAATCTTAGGATCTATCGAGAATTTTTATTGACCACGAAGGGCGCGAAGTTAACACATCAATTATTACTCTTTTCCTTCGTGGTGAATAGGAGAGAGGGTACATAGCTGCTCATTTTAACCAGGTTAAACCTCCACAAGATTTAGCGAATACTCTTCAATTTATTCTTTTTAAAGTCTCTGGAAGAAAGCCCTGTTTTAAACTTGTAGTTAGACCACTGTAGCAGGGTGCTTTTTCCATTTTGGTGGTTTTCCATATACATTTCGTCAGGGCGCCAGTAATGGTCAAGATATTCTTGGTAACCGCTAAAGGTAAGTGTTTTCAGGAGAGAATTTTTCCGGTCATAGAACTCGGTTTTTACAACACGGTATTTCTCCTTGTCGCCCCATACGATTTGTCGGCTATAGCCAGAGTGCTTATACTGTGGTGTGCGTTCGATGACATAGCACTGCCACTCGCCACAGGGTTCATCGCGTAGGTGTTTGTAGCTATATTTTTCAATCTCCTGCGAACCCAAGTCTTCAAACGCAAACTCACTGCCCATAAATGGTCCAGATTTATTGCGCGATGAAATACGTTTGACGCGTTTAAGTGCCGGCAAGTAAAGCCATTGATCATCCGGTTCCAATCCATGTGAAAAGGTGAGCATTGCGGTTCCTTTTACATCGGCAGGTTGATCAAAAATAGACATGGCTTTATCACCATCACCACTGACCTCGAGATTTCGAGAACGTATCTGACGCACGCTTTCCTGTCCTTTGCGGTTGCGTAACGTCATAATCATATCGGCAGTAAAATCTACAAACCCGGTGTCATAGGCATCGGCTTCTTGGGCAATCCGTAAGCCATGTTCTTCAGCTGTTTCGGCTAAGACGCAAAAAGTTGGTAGAAAGAATAAAGCTCCCAGTATCCACTTAGTCATTAGGTACTCCTGTTAGATAAATAAATCATAATAAAATTTCTTAGCATTCGGGGGTGTTATTGAGTCCCGTTCCTTAAGGAGTGTGCCGTAGTTAGTTGAACACATATGACAAAGAATTTTTGTTTCTGACTTCACGATTTTGAGAGGCTCATAGTGGTTCTACGCAACGATTGAGCTCGTGAAGTCAGGAGTAAAAAGTCTCGTCAGAATGTTCAAGTTATTCCATGCACGCTCCTAAGCTAGCTTCTCCTCTTGCAGGTGTGTGTTGCTATTGCTCGCAGATATGAAATCTATCGTGCTTTTAATAATAGAGGTATCACTTAAAATCCGCCCGTGGCCAAGCCGATGGGTTTTAATAAATCGAGCTTTGGGCCACGCCTCCGCAATTTCCAACCCGTCTTGCCATGGAACGTCGTGATCATCTTCATCGTGAATAATTAGACCGGGTATTGAGAGTGTGCGCACATTTTCTCGAGTGTCCATGCGTTGCCAAAGGTCCTGGCCAAATTGTTGTTCGGCGAAAGTCTGCATCTTTATCTGCGATTTTTCAGAGAGCTGCAAGAATTTAGAAAACATTTTAAGCAAACCAAGCAATGAGGCTGGTGGAGCGATAAACACAGCGCGTTGGCTGCTCAGCTTATCATTAAGAGCTGCGGCAACACACAGGCCACCAAATGAGTGTGTGATGATGGCGTGAAAAGGACCATACTGCTCCTCAAGCAATGTCATAGTGTCGATAATTTCTAATGCCGAAGTGCCGTTGCCAGCGCTTTTTCCGTGACCAGGCGCGTCAAAGGCAAGGACGCGATAACCCGCCTTTAACAGCGGCTCAACAAACGGCGCCATCTGTGTGCCGCGGCCGCTCCAGCCGTGTACCAGCAAAACCCAGGGTCCGTCCTCTCCCCATGTATAGGTTGCGATACGTTTTCCATCTAGATCGATATATTCGCAACAGGCCTCTGCCAACGCAGGTTTTTCCCGTGCGGGTAGGGGATGTCTTAGCGTTCTGAACCAGAGCCGATAGGCTTGTCTGCCTGCTAGTCCAGGCGCTATTGGGCTGGCTAAACGAAACGCACCGCGAATTATTTTTAACGCTAAAGGAGTTTTGTGAGGACGCCTCCTTTGTGCGTGAGACTTGTCGGGAGAGTCCGACATTACTTTTTAGCTCCGGCATTCGTACGGATAAGCAATGGTGGTAGGAACAGAAAATCGATAAACAAGGCGATGGAAATGGTCACGGCGGTTAGCAGGCCCATGCCGGAATTTAATTGAAAGTGCGATTGCGCCAGGACCATAAATCCAGCCACTAAGACTAGCGTTGTGACCCATAAGGCAATGCCGACACTGGAAAAAGCATAGCGCACTGCATCCTCCGCATTCAATCCTTGTTCTCGTCGGGCGCGCAGATACTTACTTAAAAAATGCACTGTGTCATCGACCACAATTCCAAGTGTCATCGCGACCACGACTGAAATTGATAGGCCGACTTCTCCTACCAGCAAAGCCCAAACACCGAAAGCCATACCCGCTGGTGCCAGGTTGGGGATCAGGCTCAGCATTCCTAGCTTGAATGAGCGTAAAGCAAAGATCAGTATCATCGAAATCACGATCAAGGCCACTATGGTGCCGGTCAGCATACTCTTAACATTGCGCATGCCAATATGTGAAAACATAATGGTTGGACTGGCACCCTGGGTCACAAGTTCAGGCGCATTTTT
>JAJRPK010000141.1 GCA_024280785.1 Gammaproteobacteria bacterium | reverse complement strand
GCCACTAACGGTTATAGAGCAAATTCATTATTAGGTATTGGTATTTACAAGCCACTGCATAATGTCGTCAGGTGTTTAAGACTACAAGAGCAACTTTAATTCGATATTTAGGACAAACATATACAACTATAAAAATAATTACTCCTGAGGACGCCCCCTAGTCTATTGATCTAAAAGTAGAGTATTCCGATGAAAAAAACAATTTTATCTTCAGTAATTATTGCATCATGTTTATCAATATCACATGCAGATTCTCAATACGGCGACATGCAATCGATCGTCAATTTTCTTACCGCAGATATTGATAAGGGTACTGGGGTTTCATATGTTGCGACTGCTGGCGAATTAAAAGGGAAATTATTGCCGTTAAGCTACTATAATACGGAAAGATATTGGGGAGAATATGTGTGCCGTCTTCGCGGTAATAACTGTAAGGTAACAGACCAGTATAATCCTGGGGACTATACGTTAACTCCAATAGAAAATTCACCAGGCGGTGAATTACAGACCGAGCGAGTCAGCGTTAATTACGGATCTAATATTTATGATTCAGCGATCTGGCAACTTGCTCTAAGCGTTGCTGCAACCCATGGACTAAAAGGCCCCGAAAATAAATCATTGTTTGATATCGCTAACAACCAAAATCAACTCCTGGAACAGGGATACAATGGCAACGCACCTAACAACCCGACCTCCGGATCAAACAGAGGCGTTACAACACCTAACGGAGTGTTTGAATATAATGGACAATCAATAACCAACCCTGAGCATGCTTATCATTTTCGAATGATAACGCGTGATTGGCTATCAAACGATCCATTTATCAATACTAAATATGCTGACTACATAACGATAAAAGACCTTCCTACAGACAACCCTCTTTATAAAAAAGGGAAATTAACATGGACAGACTGGAAGCCGATTACGGGTGAGAATTCTTGGGCTTTTTTAATCGGGCCATTACAATCGGCTTACTTACAATATGTTAAATCAGGCGCTCAGAATGCCGTTCCTTTAGACTCAGTTCCCGTCCAAAATGCGATTGATATTTTACATGCATTTAGCCGCATGCAATCTAAAATCGGCGGAGTATATTATGCTGCCAAAGGCTCAATGCAAAATCACGGCGATCAGCCTGTAGATCCATACTCAGTTTCGACCGAAAATAACGCCTCCTTGCTTAGCGGCTTACTGATATTAAAACACATTCTTATACAAGGAAATAACAGCCAAACACAAGCTCACTTAAAAACAATTGACGTGATGATCAACGGGGGCGTTATGCCAAACCGAAAAACTACTGAAGGACTACTCAGTTACTTCAAAAAATATGCGTGGGATGCGAGTACTAAAGATTTTCATCAAGGTGGTTTAGCAAATAAAACTGGCGAACCCCACTGGATTCCGTCAACAGAGCCAAAACCTGTTGATGGGAATACATGGACCGTAGCCGTTTTAGGCCAAGCTTTAATTGACAGTTGGCATGGTTTCGGCACAGCTTACACAATTTGGAATAAAATGAAGGCTTGGGGTGGCTATTATGATGATAGAGACCAACTCTGGGGAGTCGGATATTCAAGTATAGATGGTAATGGGCTGGATGATGGTAATAGAAGCGGTATTATGTCCGCGGAATGGACAGCCGGTGCGATCAATATGCTAAATGTTTTGATTGCGCAATACTCTACACAGAAAGCAAGTCATCCGGATGCAAAAGAATATATAGCAAGCCTACAAACTGACTTAGAAAGTATGGAGGCTCACATAAATACATTACGAGTTGCTAACTACAGTAGCGTAAAAATGTTCGATTCAGTTCGCCCAAAAAACTACGATAGCTTAGTGAGCTTGAATGAAAACCAGCAAGCCTATCTTTACTCAAGTAAGCGCTACTTTATTCCATTTGGTTGGTACGCAAACCCGTTGCCAAGCACTGCATCGACTTCGTGGGCATTATTAATGAACTACAAATATAATCCGTTTACGCTAGGTGGAGGTTATATACCGAATTTCCAGCCTAGGATATAATTTGGGACACATTACTTAATTGGATTTACCTGCAGTGAATCCACCCTCTATTTTAGGCGCGGGATTCGTCTTTTTCAATTCTCTTTTTAGTAAGTGTTCGGCTCTTTCAATAAATCGTTTGCTGGGAAAGCGACAGAAATCAAACTTGAGGTCTGTTAGTATCCAACTCGATACAATTTAGTAGAATCGCCATATTAAAAATATAGGACTGGCGGGGTGATGGCCTTCCTCTGTTTGGCAGCCTTGATGAGGCCAGAGGGTAAACACTTAAGCAAACCATCAAACCGCTTCTGGAAAGGGCAACGGAAGGTAAGCAATGACTTGGTGAAAATGTATGCATCCCTTCTACGTTTGTGAAATTGACAGTCTGGATGATGTAAATTATGACCCTAATTTAGATGATCTTATGTTCCCTGACTCAATAATGTTTGGATATGCTCATCCATTGTATGCGGCTTCATTTCAAAATATGAGTCAACCGATTGAATTGAGGCGGAGTGATGGTTGGATACTTAAGCGACAAATTAGTGGAGCAAGTAGCTATGATGCGATGGGGTGTTATCCACTGTTCTGCTGCCGTGATTGGTCCGCTTTAAAGCAGGATTTTGAAGCGCTTAATAAAGATATTCTAACCTTGACGGTGGTGACAGATCCGTTTGGTGAATACGAATATGAAGATTTGAAAAATATTTTCAATCATATTGCCGCACCGTACAAAGAACACTTCGTCATCGATCTCTCTCAAGAGCCTAGAGCCTATATCAGTAGCCACCATCAGCGTAATATTTGCAAGGCATTAAAAAATGTTAGCGTGGAATCCAGCAGCCAACCAGAGCAGCTTGCAAAAACTTGGCTTAAACTCTACCAGCATCTTATTCAACGCCATGAAATTGAGGGTATTGCCGCTTTTTCAGCGCAAGCGCTGATTGACCAGTTAAGTGTGCCGGGAATTAAAGTATTTTGCGCAATGGAAGATTCAAGCGTCGTCGGTATGATGCTTTGGTATGTTCAGCAAGAGGTCGCTTATTATCATCTTGCGGCGTATACCGATCGCGGTTATAAACTTAAAGCCTCTTTTGCGCTGTTCCAAAAAGCCATCGATCATTTTTCTGCAACGGGTTTAAGTTGGATAAGCCTTGGTGCCGGGGCTGGTGTGCAAGGAGATACTTCCGATGGATTAACGCGTTTTAAACGGGGCTGGTCCACTGGGACACGCGTGGCGTATTTTTGCGGTCATGTATTTGATCAAGCACGCTATATAGGATTATTACAAGAAAGAGGCATAAAGGAAGGGGATTTTTTCCCGGCCTATAGAAGCTAATAACCGCCACGTTTCTTTTTAGAAATGGAATCTACCTATGCAAATAAAGCCCACTTCAATTATTGCTTTTCTGGCAATATCCACAATGTACGTTTGCCTAAGTTGCTTGGGTATGGGGGCGCTTGGAGAATACTTTTGGTTATTCGATTTATTCTCCCATTTTCGATTGCAATATATTGCATTGCTCACAGGGGCTGGGATGATCTTGCTTATGATTGGTCGATGGCGTCATGGAGGTCTATCTCTTCTAGTCGCGATGGTGTTGGTCATGCCAATCTTGTTTAAATACTATTGGCAGCCATCAACAGTCCAAGCTATTCCTCAACCGAACTCGGTAAGTTTGCTGAGTTTCAATGTCCTTACAAGTAACAAGAATAAGCAAGCCGTGGTTGATTATATTGGCGATAGTAAACCGGACTTTGCTTTTGTTATGGAAACGGATTCCCAATGGGTCGCGGCATTGAAGACGCTTGAAGAGCGGTATCCGTATAGTGTTTTTCAACCCGAGTCAAATAATTTTGGGCTGAGTTTTCTCAGTCAACATAAAATCGTTGATTATCGTATTGAACGACTGGAGGCCGGCTTGGCGACCCTGATTGTGTACGTCGAAATAGAGGGTACATTGCTACGCATTATTGGTACACATCCTGTGCCCCCGGTTGGAAAACTAAATTCAAAACAGCGTGATTCCCAGTTGATTAAAGTGGCTGACCTGATTAATGAAGAACCCTCTATTCCAACCGTTATTGCGGGTGATCTTAATGCCAGTATTTGGTCTCATGCTTTTAAAAAGCTTAAAGCTCGCGCCAAGCTCAATGAGCCAACACATGGGTATGGTCTTCAGACGACCTGGATGAGCAGCTCGATTCTGTTCGCTATCCCAATTGATCATATTTTAGGTAACCACTTGATACGCTTTTTGGGCAAAAAGGTTGATGTTCCTCTTGGCTCTGATCATAACCCGCTGTGGGTAGAATTTAGCGTTGTTCCAGAGTACGTTGCATTTTAAAAGGCAAATGCAGAGATTCAAGAGAGACTCCTGTTTCTAGCAGGTATAATCTCCGCATCACACTTACCCTGGTCACATAATGCAATACAAGGATCTGCGTGAATTCATCAGTAAGCTTGAAGAAAAAGGCGAACTCAAGCACATCTCGCTGGAGATTGATCCTTACCTGGAGATGACGGAAATCTGCGATCGTACACTGCGCGCAGGTGGCCCCGCGCTTTTGTTTGAGAATCCAACAGGCTATTCCACTCCGGTATTGGGGAATCTCTTCGGAACGCCTCGGCGTGTCGCGATGGGGATGGGTGAGGATGACCCAGAAAAATTACGCGAAATTGGCAAGTTGCTTGCGTTTCTAAAGGAGCCGGATCCGCCCAAGGGCGTTAAAGATGCTTGGCAGACGCTTCCTATTTTTAAAAAGGTGCTGGATATGGCACCAAAAACCATAAAAAAGGCAGCTTGCCAAGAAATCGTCATTGAAAAAGATAAGGTCGATCTGGCAAAACTACCCATCCAGACTTGCTGGCCGGGAGATGCTGCCCCGCTCATTACCTGGGGCCTTGTTTTGACTAAAGGCCCTACTAAGAAACGCCAGAACATAGGGATTTATCGGCAACAGGTGATTGGACCCAATCGCGTTATTATGCGCTGGTTAGCGCAGCGGGGTGGTGCGCTCGACTTTCGCGATTGGCAATTAGAACATCCCGGTGAGCCTTTTCCCATTGCTGTTGCGCTGGGGGCTGATCCGGCCACCATACTTGCAGCGGTTACACCGATTCCGGACACACTTTCTGAGCATGCCTTTGCGGGTTTGCTGCGTGGTTCACGTACAGAACTTACAAATTGTCAGCTTAGCGATTTACAGATTCCGGCCGCTGCCGAG
>JAJRPK010000140.1 GCA_024280785.1 Gammaproteobacteria bacterium | reverse complement strand
CCTTGGTGCCAATGCCATTTTGGCCGTGTCGCTGGCAGTGGCTAAAGCGGCGGCGGCTGATGCGGGAATTCCTTTGTACGAGCATATTGCCAACATCAATGGCACGCCAGGAAAATATTCTATGCCAGTACCGATGATGAATATTATCAATGGAGGTGAACATGCCGATAACAATGTTGATATTCAAGAGTTCATGGTGCAACCCGTAGGTTCCACTACTTTTTCCGAGGCTTTACGCTGCGGTGCCGAAATTTTTCATTCGTTAAAAACCGTATTAAAAAAGCGTGGCTTGAGTACAGCCGTTGGAGACGAGGGCGGTTTTGCACCAAACTTAGAGTCTAATGCGGCGGCACTTTCGTTAATTTCAGAGGCGGTCTCGAATGCCGGATATTCGCTGGGTGACGATGTTGTTTTGGCTTTGGATTGCGCGGCTTCAGAGTTTTTTGTTGACGGAAAATATAATTTGGCTGGTGAAGGAAAGATTTTTGATTCGTCAGAGTTTGCAGATTATCTAGCCGGTTTAAGCGATGATTATCCCATCATCTCTATTGAAGATGGCATGGATGAAAGTGACTGGGCTGGCTGGTCAATTTTGACAAAAAAAATAGGTAATAAAATACAACTGGTCGGAGACGATTTGTTCGTTACCAATACAGCTATCTTAAAGCGTGGAATAGAAGAGAAGGTCGCTAACTCTATTCTGATTAAGTTCAATCAAATTGGCTCGCTGACAGAAACATTAAAAGCCATAAAAATGGCGCAAGATGCAGGCTTCACTGTTGTGATTTCTCATCGCTCTGGTGAAACTGAAGATACGACAATTGCTGATTTGGCAGTAGGTACAGCGGCGGGCCAAATAAAAACCGGCTCGCTTTGTCGTTCAGATCGCGTTGCTAAATACAATAGATTGTTACGAATTGAATCGGAACTTGGTGATAAAGCTGCTTATCGAGGGCGGGAAGAGTTTCAGCGCTAAAGTTAAAATAGTATAGAGTACGGCTAAAACTTAACGTGAAGTGAAAGACATTACAATTAAATAATGACGAAGAGCATTATGGCAAACGATATTATAGACAATAGCAATACTATTATCTTTAAATGGGTGATTGCTGTTTTAGCTCTGCTATTGCTTGGTTTACAGTATCGGTTGTGGGTTGGTGAGGGTAGTTTGGCCGAGGTAGCGGCGCTCACAAAAAAGATAGAGCGGCAAACTGAAAAAAATGTTTTGATGGTTCAAGGTAATGCGGGATTAGCGGCAGAAATAGCGGCGTTAAAAGGCGGCTTAGATGAGATTGAGGCTAGAGCCAGAGAAGAATTAGGGATGGTTAAGCCTGATGAAACATTTTATTTAATAGTTGATGATGCAAATCGTCAACAACCTTAATTTTGTCGCAATCAATTAGGAGTGTTCCATGAGCCAGCCTCGGTTTTGGGCTGTTGTGCCCGCTGCAGGCATCGGTCAGAGATTTGGTGGATCTGTGCCTAAGCAGTACGCGATGTTGGATGGCAAAGCCGTTGCTGAACGAACGCTTGAGACCTTGATTGACACGGCTATATTCGAAGACATTGTTGTTGTCACTGCTAAGAACGATCTGTTTTTTTCTAAGCTGAGTGTTTCTTCAAACCAAAAAATAACCCGCATAGATGGTGGCAACTCCCGCTATGAGTCAGTGCTCAATGGGCTCTCTGCATTGCAAAGAAAGGCAGACTCTAACGACTGGATTGTTGTGCACGATATTGCGCGCCCATTGATATCTCTAGCAGCGATTAACCGACTTCGGGTAATTGTGGATGATCATGCGGTGGGAGGAATTCTTGCCGCTCCGATACATGATACGGTTAAGCAGGCAACATTAACGGTTAAAGATAAGCCAGTAGTTCAATTGACGCTAGAGCGGCAATTGCTCTGGGCGGCACAGACACCACAAATGTTTCGCTACGGCTTGTTGTATAATGCAATGAAAAGTGTCGCTGGGCCGAGCGAGTCGATTACCGACGAAGCATCGGCTCTGGAACATCAGGGTTTACAAGTACTTCTTGTTTCAAACTCCCGTCAAAATATAAAAATTACAACGCAAGAGGACTTGTTGTTGGCTAGATTTTATTTGGCAAATTCGCTGTCTGATGAATGAACAGGTTCTTATAGCGATATGATGAGGTTTTTCGGGGGCGATTGATGGGGCGTGAATTCGTATTTTCTATAAGATCCACGCACCTTTGTTTAAATAGCTCTTTTAGTTTTTTACCCGCTTGTTTGTTTCGTCAGTGGAAAGAATCGTGAATATTCGAATTGGACAAGGTTACGACGTACACGCTTTTGCTGGTGAGGCAGATGGCGGCCAATTTATTACTTTGGGTGGCGTCAGTATTGTCAGTGATAAATCGTTGAAGGCACATTCTGATGGCGATGTGTTAATACATGCGCTGTGTGATGCCATGTTAGGGGCATTGTCACTGGGTGATATCGGGCGGCACTTTCCCGACACTGAGTCGAAATATAGAAATATCGATTCTCGTGAGCTATTGCGACAGGTGGTAAAGTTAGTTGCCGGTAAAAACTACCAGTTGAGTAATGCGGACATGACGATTGTTGCTCAGCAACCAAAAATGGCGCCGCATATATCAAACATGTGTAAGAATCTTGCGCAGGACATCGGCGTAGACATTGAGGATATTAGTGTAAAAGCGACGACGACTGAATATCTGGGGTTTACTGGCCGAGAAGAAGGGATTGCTTGCTATGCAGTGGTGTTACTGAAAACAAAGAATAAGTAAAGAAGTTGTTGGCCGGGGTGGAATTTATTTTTGATGTCGATGTTAGCCGGTACTGTCCAAGTAGTAACGATCGCTTTCACCCATTAATTTTTAAGCTAAAGGTATTCGGTACTCATTATTAAGATATGAATAATACAGATCCGGTCGATAGGTCCGCAGATCCGACTACATCTTTAGCTTTTTCCTACGGGGGGCCTCTCGTGAGCGGAGTTATTCGCGCGGTTCCCGAAGATTTTTATGTTAATGAGATTTTGGGTTTTGAGCCCAGTGGAGAGGGTGAACATGTTTTTCTGCAAATTGAAAAGCGTGGCTTAACAACCTTTGCTATCCGAGATAAAATCGCTAAGTTAGCAAGTTGCCGTCATATGGATGTCGGGTATTCAGGGCTGAAAGATAAATGGGCTATTACGCGTCAATGGTTTAGCGTGTATCTACCGGGTGCTGAAGGCCCCGACTGGAGCAAACTTGCAGAGTCACATCGAGAGGATGACTCTTTAACAGTTGCTCGTTCTTCCTTGAAGCTGCTAAAAGTTGTTCGTAATAATAAAAAGCTGCGTCGTGGGACTCATAAGGCCAATGCTTTTAAACTGTTAGTCACGCAATGTTCGGGCTTGGATGATAACAGTAAATTAGCGTTAGATAACCGAATGCAAGTCATTCGTAAAAAGGGTGTGCCTAACTATTTTGGAGCTCAAAGATTTGGTCGTCAAGGCAGTACTTTAAAGCAAGCTCGAGACATGTTTGCCAATAAAAAGAGAATGGCGCGCGATCAAAGAGGTTTGTGTCTTTCGGCGGCACGGTCGCAGCTGTTTAATAAACTTTTATCGCTACGGGTTGCCGGGCAGAGTTGGTGTGAATATCTAGAAGGCGATGTATTAATATTGGCGGGTAGTCGCAGTCAGTTCACCTTGGACGCTAGTGACATAGATGACCCTGATGGATTGGCGGAGATAGCCAGAAGGATCTATGAAGGGGACCTCAGTGTGGCGGGGCCGCTCTATGGTCGGGGTGGGCAGCCTGACAGTAGTGTAGCGGGTCAGTTAGAACAAAGAGTCTTCGAGCAAGAGTCTGTACTGGCAGAAGGTCTGGTTGCCAGCGATGTTGATGCGTCCCGGAGGCCCTTAAGAATAATTCCTGAACAGTTAAAATGGCAAATAAGTAGTGAAAAATGTCACTTATCCTTTGTGCTTCCGACCGGTAGTTATGCGACTATCCTGCTTCGTGAATTGATAGAATGCGGCGCATAATTGGCTAAGCTACTGCACAGTTTTCGTCAAGCAACAAGCAGCTAGCCGAATGAGAAAACAAGCAGTTAGTGAAATGAGAAAAAAAGAAGAGAGAGAAACTGACGATGTTAAACAGTGAGCACATGGGGATAGGGATGACATCCCAGCGCACTCGTGACAGATTGATTACTCGGCTATCGGAGCAGGGTATTCGCAGCGTGGAGGTGCTTGAGGTTATTCGTAGTACGCCGCGGCATTTATTTATCGAAGAGGCTTTAGCCCATCGTGCCTACGAAGACTCAGCATTGCCAATCGGTCAGAACCAAACTATTTCGCAGCCGTATATTGTAGCGTTGATGACAGAAGTTTTACTCTCGCAAGGCCCGCTAGACTCAGTGTTAGAGATTGGCACAGGATGTGGCTATCAAACGGCAGTTCTAGCGCAGCTGGTTAAGCGCGTTAATACGATGGAGCGAATTAGATCGCTGCAGGAAGGCGCAGAGCAACGGTTGCGAAGCTTGGGATTGCGTAACATAGAATATCGGCATGGTGACGGCTACGTCGGCTGGAGAAATCGGGCGCCTTTCGACGGCATTATACTTACAGCCGCTCCTCGTGAAGTTCCCAAAATGTTATTAGAGCAATTAGCCCCAGGTGGCAGGCTAGTATTGCCAGTGGGAGAAGACGGTCAACAGTCGTTGCAGGTGATTAGCAAATCTGCATCGGGGTTTACTAGTGAGTCCTTGATGGAAGTTAGATTTGTGCCATTGCAGAGTGGAGTTATGGCTTAGTTTTACTTCCCTGTAATAGCATTGATTTGAAAGCAGCCGCAGCGTTAGATGATTTTCTGCCGCTGTGTTCAATAATTCCCAAGTGGCGTTCAATGTAAATATCGGGAACGTGGATCTCTTCAAGTGATGAAATCATGGTCTTGGGTAATATTGTCCAGCCGAGTCCGATAGAAACCATCATTTTTATTGTTTCAAGGTAGTTAGTCGTTATCGATGTGTTTAACTTGACGTTTTGTCGTGAAAATAACCGGGCAACGATTTTTCCGGTATAGGTGTTTTCCCCAGGCAGAATGGCATCAAATTTTCCCAGTTCGCTCAGGGTGACATTGTCGCGCAAGTGCAGCGGGTGTTCTGGGCTGCAAACAAAGGCTAGCGGGTCGTTCCATAGCGGAGTAGCGATAATGTTAGTTTGTTGCTCTGGTGATAAGGTGATAACAGCGAGTTCGGTCTGCCCTTCAAGGACATTGTCGTAGGCTTGTTCTGAATCGACAAAATTGATATCAAAGTTGACCTCTCGGTAGCTTTGTGAAAAACGTTCCAAGTAAGGGGGGAGCCGATGCAAGCCAATGTGATGACTGAATGCAATAGATAGTGTACCGTTTATTTTTCCTCCTAAATCTACCACTTCTTGTTTCGCGTCGCTTAATGCTTGCAGTATCAAACGAGCGTTGGGTAATAGTGCGCGGCCGGCTTCGGTTAAAAAAACTTTCCGTTTGATGCGGTCAAATACTTTAGTTCCAAGCTGACTTTCAAGTAAAGCAATGCGTTTGCTCACGGCTGGTTGCGTTAAGTGCAGATGGTCAGCTGCCGCAGAAAACGATGAGTTTTCGGTGACGGCGATAAAAGCCATGAGAGCAAGAGGGTCCAGTAAAGACATTGTTGGCTCCGAGAGTCATTGGTTCGGTTGGTCGGGGTGTTAAGGTCGAAATTGGTTTAAAATCATACGTATTCCTTGCTGGAATCGATTCTATAAGTAATATGAATTTTATTTATGGATGGTAAGCGTTATGATTGTTTAAGTCAAAGGGCTGCAGAGAGGATATAGCGCTGTTTTGAGCATAGGTTGGGATGAGATTGAATCCTACCTATCTATGTTGTTCGAAGTCAGTGGTGCAGTTGTGATTTATTTTAATTCATTTATTTACTTGAACAATATTTGAGAAACAAAAGAGGCAATTAGCGATGGCGGGTAAAACTCTTTATGACAAACTTTGGGATCAGCATCTGGTCAAGCAGTCTGACGATGGTCTTGCGCTGATTTATATTGATAGACACTTTATTCACGAAGTGACCTCACCACAAGCGTTTGAAGGTTTGCGTATTGCTGGCCGTAAGCTTTGGCGGGTAGGCGCTAATATTGCAACGCCCGATCACAACGTGCCGACGACGACCGTTGAGCGTTCAGCAGGGCTAGATGGCATAGAAGATCCGATTGCTCGAATTCAAATTAAAACCCTGGATGACAATTGCGACGAGTTAGGGATTACAGAATACAAAATTAATGATCCAAGGCAGGGGATTGTCCATGTGGTGGGCCCAGAGCAAGGGGCTACTTTACCGGGCATGACAATTGTTTGTGGTGACTCACACACGTCCACTCACGGGGCTTTAGGAGCCTTGGCGCAGGGGATAGGCACCTCTGAGGTAGAGCACGTGCTGGCCACCCAGTGCTTGCGAGCGCGCAAAATGAAAAATATGTTAGTCCGGATTGATGGTGCCTTGCGCCGCGGGGTAACAGCGAAAGATTTAGTGTTGGCGGTTATCGGAAAAATTGGCACGGCGGGTGGTACCGGTTATGCCATTGAGTTTGGTGGCGACGCGATCGCTGCGTTATCGATAGAAGGCCGAATGACCGTTTGCAATATGGCGATAGAGGCGGGAGCGCGTGCTGGAATGATCGCCGTTGACCAAAAAACGATTGATTATTGCCATGGTCGCACTATGGCGCCAACAGGGGCCGAGTGGGATACGGCGGTTATCGCTTGGCGTGATCTGGTTAGTGATGACGATGCCGTTTTTGACGAAATCGTTGCACTGCAAGCAGAAGATATCGCGCCACAAGTCACTTGGGGTTCGTCACCAGAGATGGTTGCCTCCATTACCGATCGTGTGCCAGAGCCAGCTGCGGAAAAAGATGCTACTCGGCGCAATTCGTTAGAACGCGCACTTACATATATGGGCTTAAAGGGTGGTCAACCCATCAAGAATATCCCGTTGGATAAGGTCTTTATCGGCTCTTGTACTAATTCACGGATAGAAGACCTTCGTGCCGCTGCAGAAGTGGTTCAGGGCCAAAAAGTTTCTGACTCGATTAAATTAGCAATGGTGGTGCCAGGCTCTGGTTTAGTTCAAAAGCAGGCGGAAGCAGAGGGTTTGCATCAGATTTTTATAGATGCCGGGTTTGAGTGGCGTGAGCCGGGTTGTTCTATGTGTTTGGCGATGAATGCGGATAAGCTGGAAGAGGGTGAGCATTGCGCCTCCACGTCTAACCGTAATTTTGAGGGGCGACAGGGTTTTGGTGGTCGTTCGCATTTAGTTAGTCCTGCGATGGCGGCTGCGGCAGCGATTGCCGGTCGTTTTGTTGATGTTCGTGAAATGGGGGAAGGATAGTCATGAAAGCATTTTCTCAACACCAAGGTATTGTAATGCCGCTCGATAGAGCAAATGTCGATACCGATATGATTATTCCCAAGCAGTTTCTTAAATCGATAAAACGCTCTGGTTTTGGGCCTTACCTCTTTGATGAATTACGTTATAAGGACAAAGGCGAGCCCGATATGGATTGTTCAACGCGGCCATTAAACAAAGATTTTGTGTTAAATCAGTCTCTCTATCAGGGTGCAAATGTGTTGCTGGGCCGACAAAATTTTGGTTGTGGCTCTAGCCGGGAACATGCACCGTGGTCATTAGAAGATTTTGGCTTTAGATGCTTGATTGCTCCAAGTTTCGCCGATATTTTTTACAACAACTGTTTTATTAATGGCATGTTGCCGATAGTTTTAGATTCGGCGATTATCGATGAGTTGTTTGATAAGGTTAATGCTACTGAAGGTTTTACTATTGCAGTAGATCTGGAAACCCAGAAGTTAAGTCTGTCTGACGGTACGACGATTGATTTTGAAGTAGATGCCTTTCGCAAACATTGCCTGCTTAATGGTTTGGACGATATTGCGTTAACGTTAGAAGACGCTGACTTAATTTCGGCTTTTGAATCCAAACATAAAAAAGAGTCACCTTGGTTGTTTGCTTAATTAATATGGTGGTTTGTTGAAGCATTTACTCGGAGTTTATTTCCATGGCTAAAACCTGTGATGTCGCCATAGTCGGTGCAACCGGCGCTGTCGGCGAGACCATGAT
>JAJRPK010000139.1 GCA_024280785.1 Gammaproteobacteria bacterium | reverse complement strand
TTCAATAATGCTCTTGGCGGTATACCGCCAATCGCTGAATGCGGCCGTTGGTTATTGTAAGTCCATAGCCACTCTGTGGCTAATAACTGGGCGTGCTCCACTGAAGCAAACAAATGCAGATCCAACCACTCATGCCGTGCTGTTCGATTAAATCGTTCGATATACGCGTTCTGCGTGGGCTTTCCCGGCTGGATATACAATAACGTTATACGGTGTTTATTCGTCCAATCGATTAACTGCTGACTAATATACTCAGGCCCGTTATCACAACGAATGGCAGCGGGTTTTCCGCGCCATTCAATGATCTGCTCTAAGCTTCGGATCACCCGAAGGCTTGGTAATGACAGATCGACTTCAATTCCTAGCGCTTCACGATTGTAATCATCGATCACGTTGAACGTACGCATTGTGCGACCATCCGCCAGTGAATCACTCATAAAATCCATCGACCAGACCTGATTGATGGCAACCGGTACACTTAAGGCATCCGGCTTGTCACGTTTAATTCGGCGTCTGGGACGAATACGCAAGTTCAGCTCCAGCTCTCGATAAATACGGTACACCCGCTTGTGGTTCCAACCGTAGCCCTTCACATTGCGCAAATACAAAAAGCACAAACCAAAGCCCCAACGCTTATGTGTCAGGGTCAGGCGTAGTAGCCAGTCGGCTATTTCAGCGTTCTCGCTCGACAATAAGCGGCGGTAGTAATAGGTGCTCTCACTGATTGAAAACACTTGGCAGGCCGTTCGTATGCTCACGGTAAACTGCTTGCAGGCACGCTTGGCCATCTCCTTGCGCCGAGACGGCCTCACCACTTTTTTTCAATCGCCTCTCTGGCAATCTCGGCCTTTAGCTTTTCCTCGGCGTACATCTTTTTTAATCGTCGGTTCTCGTCTTCCAGCTCTTTCATGCGCTTCATTAACGACGTGTCCATACCGCCGTATTTGGATCGCCATTGATAAAAACAGGCGCTGCTCATGCCGTGTTCACGGCACAATTCCGTTACCGCCACACCTTCTTCGTTTTGTTTTAATATCGCCATGATCTGGCTGTCGGTTAAACGTGACTTCTTCATAGAAAACTCCTCTTATCAACATGATAGAATTTTCTACTTCTAATTACTCCGGTTTTTCGGGGGGATTACAGAATGAAATAGCATCATTGAATTCGTTGGTTAGTATTTCAATGTGTTCGTCTGCATTATTCTCAGCATTGCCCATATATTCATTTAGTGTTTTTTTGAGCGATATATTGCCTTTTTCTTGGTTTTTAATTTCATCTGTATTTAAAGCAAAAAATCTAAGAATATATTCTGAATCACGCATCCTAGCATCTACACCAGCGCCAAAAAGACTCCGCCACTCATAACTAATATTTAACTTTATTAGCAACCTATTTAAGTCGCCTTGATATACGCAATTTCTTATCTCTTGAGATTTTAATGCGCGACCGCCTGTATTAATTCTTTCAAATATCTGGAATAAACTTGTGTCGTTGTTTTTAGGTTTGGATTGTTCAAATATAATGGCGTGTATTGTTGTGCTCCGAATTCTTCTCTGCTCATTTGCAGATAGTTGACCGAATGCTTTTCCACGCCATCGCTCATTAACTTTTTCACTATTAGATAAACTAAATACTTTATTGTCTTTAGTCCATATTCCTTTCACGAAATCATACACAGTCATGATTCTTTGATAACCGTCAATGATTAGCTTCAAGTCTTCATTGGTGTTGGCTAGAAATATGCTCGGCACTGGTAAGCCGAGTAGAATAGAGTCAATGAATCTGCTTGCTTCCACTTTATCCCAGACGTAATTTCTCTGAAGCTCTGGCTTTATCAATTCGTTTTCTTCATACATCGTGATTAATTCACGAAATGATAGGTCAGCGCCCCATGAAGTGATGTTATATATATCATCGTTTGAATATAAATCATCGACTTCTTCAGTTAGTATTTCTATGGTTTCTCGTGACATGAGTTCCTCTTGATGATTTGTTGAATATTATTTATAAAACTAACGCTGGGTTAAACGGCAATAAAAAGCGGAACACTCACTTTTAACCTTCGCTTAATAAAAACAGTGATTTACACCAATTAAAAAAAGAGCGTCGTCTATATCCTTGGGCAGCACCGAAGATGGAGCGCAGCTTGTCAGCGGCATTCCAAAGTTTTTTCTCTTGGTCGTTTAAGAGCTGTTGTTCTTCGTTGTTGGTCATGCAGTGAAGCCTAAGTATTTAGTGTTTAAATTCGACGTCGCGGTGGTACGCCATATAATCTTGATGCTGCTTTTCTAACGGTACAATCATGGCCGTCGATATCCCCAGAAATGACAAATCCTCTAATTCCTCTGAAATTCGAATCTTCCCCGACGCTTCAAAACTGATATACCCCAAATCAAACACCTTATCGAGATTGGGCAGCAGTAATAAACCATTAAACGGATCCAACCGCTCACGGTTATCCGCCACCGACCAAGGCTTAATATGCGAAGCCACCAAAAATCGCGTATCGCGGTAGCCCGTGACCGCACAACCGCCCCACTGCTCGATCAGCTGCTTACGAAACTGGCCCTGGCCGATGCGGGTATTTACCAAGGTGGCTTTCTCGGTATCGGTGAGGGCATCGTCTTTAACAATCTGGCTAAGGTCTTGCTCCAAATCATTTTGGGTAACATCCGCAATGTAATCGGCATAGGTATTGAGCGCCGCGCTGTACATACCCTTGCCCCGAGTATTACGAGCGTCGTAGATGGCTAACTGACGCAGCGCTTTAGCAACGCAGCGAAAGTCATCGGTGGTCTTTAGTTCATGAAGGGATTGTTTGACCAGGCCTGCTTCCGCTGCCCAAGTAGAAAGACCTCCTGCAATTGCGCCGGAGTAGTTCTTCGCTGTCTTGGGAGACTTGCCAATACGCGTGAGCCAGACTTCAAAATTCATCTGTTGCACCGCTGTATTTGGCGGTTAGACGAAAGGCTCGTTAAACACCCAAGGTCAACGTTAAGCAATGCTTCGCTCATCTTGGATGGGGCACGAACCAATAGTTGGATGCCCTGTACTTTAAAACAAGCGTTATGACTAAAACCCGCGCTCAAAACAATCCCCTCTGTTAATGCGAGTTTCCTAGAGGGCCATTCCAAAGCCAGTATTGATATCCATTTCAGGAAGAACTACCTATCTCCCTTGTTTCTATTTGGAAACTTATTGTTATGTGATAACTGAAGTACACCCTATCCTAAAATCAGCTGTCTTTAATATACACTTTAGTTAAATAAATCACCTACTTCACACCGAAGGTTCTTAGTAATCTGATTCAAGGTCTTGAGCGTTGTATTTTGAGCGCCATTTTCAAGACGAGTTAAGGTCGCACGCGAAACACCCAACTTACGTGCGTAAACCTCTTGAGTTAATTCGCCCCGACGGGCTCTTAAATTTTTAGCTAACTTCTCGGCAAGTGTCATGGCCTAATTCAATCGATGTGCTGTTGTTCACAAGTGAACAATTACATGCTATATTGATGTTCACATGTGAACACCCGTCATGATGAACCTCGCCAAGGAGCCTAAGGTGAAAAAGCATACAATTTCTACGCCCCCCTACCAACGCCCCATAAAAGTCCGCAAAAGCTACTACCAGTGCCCGCACGTATCTGACCGTATTCAGGGCCCTCTTGATTTACTGGTAGAAGTACCCTCAATAAAACTAGAAGGTGACTGGCTCAAAGAAGCGGGCTTTAAGTGCAAAAGCAAAGCGGTGGTTACCGTTAGAAAAGGGTGTTTGGTTATCAAGCCAGATTAGGAAGAACGCGAACTCTCACTTTTAACATCACCTATAAGACCCCAAATGATCTTTTAAGTCTGGCCAGGGCTAACAACATCGAGAACATATTAGGTGATTTGTCGGGGGTGGCCCGACGGCCACTCACTTTTCTTTACACGAAAGAGAAGTAAGCAAAAGAAGCGTGTAACCCACCGTCGGTTAATCGCGATTTGTCCGAGCGAGAGTAGGTTTGGGTTTTCTGTTAAAACGGACGTTTTCGGGAGTTCTAGTATGAAGGTTGTATCAACATTTCGCTGCGCTCACAGTAAACTCTAGCTGCATTATATAAAAGATTCTCTTAAAAGCCCTTCGGCTTTTTAAAAGAAAAGACATATCAACTCAAAAGCCTGGAATCATTGTCCTTAATCCAACGATTTACTAATACTGATAGTTCATTCGCCAATAAAATACAGGCCTCTCGTTCCTTATCACTGACCAAATCACCTGAATAATCGGTGACATTACGCTGTTTCCGCAACGCATCCAGTTCAATCATTACCCCATTATCAAGCCCAACCGTTTTCGGTAGGCTTTGAATCATGGTTTGGTGATGCCCCGGTTTACTGCTTAATGTTCGAAAGCCATTAGCCTGTAATGCTGCGTTAGATAACTGCATCACCGCTTTATAAGCAATATCAAAGCGATTCTCATTGCTCAATGTGTCAATCGCTGCGTCCTTTAAGCAAATTGCAGCCGCCTCCAAAAGCTTTTGAATCATTAATGGATCTGGCTCTATTTGTTCCAAACTGCGTCCTAGCAAATTATCTAAAGTCATCCCTGGTTCCTATAATATTAATAATGGGTTTTTCTAAAAGCTCTTTAAAAAAGGCCGATGATTTTGTACTTTGTTTTAACCATTCGGCCCGACTATAACATTTTGGGTTAATCTCGCGGTGTAGTACCGCTTGGGAATCATATAAAGCTCTTACAACATCACCAAATGCTACGTCGCCAACAATGCAGATATCAATGTCGCTATTGTTATTCGCTTTACCACTCGCCACCGAACCAAAGACAAAAGCTATATCAATTTGCTCAACCAACGGTAGCAATGCCTCAGCCAACACATCCGCTAATCCCGACGTTTTACGCAATAAGCTCGCTAACTCTTCAAAAATAATACATTCACTATTGGCCTGATATAACAGCTGGTTACCCTGCTTTTCTTTCAACAGTAAGCCCGCCTCCGCTAATTTTCGCAGCTCTTTATTAGTTGTACCTGCCACTGTCGCGGTTAAACGCGCTATTTCACGAACGTGGTAACGCTGATCCGGGTGCAGTAATAGTAAGCCCAACACGCGGCGGCGATAGTCTTTGAATAAAATGTCTGTTAGCGCAGAATGAGTCATAATACTAAATGTAGCATATTTTGCTACAAATGTAGCTTTTATTGCTACGATATTGGGTTTTTATGCCGGATGTCTTTGGTGCGGGTTCACATACTTTTCAAAAAAAACAGTCCCTTACACCCATTAGAAAAGTGCGTGTCCCCGACATCCTGTTTTCGATCCGCGTAAGACCGGTGTTTGTCCCCAGAAAAAACGCGGTAAATACGTCCATGTAACTCAACTGTGGCATCCATGCCACAGATGTTTTTATGGGGACAAACACCGGCATTACGCTTAAGTAAGTGCCATTCCCTACTGTTCTCACCACATTATATTTAAAACGATCTGATCAACAGTGGGTGATACAGGGTGTATTGCATAAGAGAAGATTACCGGTTTTTTAAGATCGACAGAGCATCGAGGACTCTAAATTTTAATATCACCTATAAGGCCCCAAATGATCTTTTAAGTCTGGTGGAGCCAAAAACACATCCGCCTTTCCGACTTTGTATTTTTTCAGTAGGGAATATTCATCGGCAAGTTTAAGCAAATCTGTTCTCGCCGTCTGATAAGTGACTCCGTGTGATGATTGATGACTTTTAATGGTGTATTCGGCCCCGGGATTTTTTAAAGCGTTTTTCAGAATACTTAATTGCCTGAAATTGAGTTTGCCTTTCAACGAACAATTTTCTAACGCCCCCTCAGCCTCTTTTAGTTGATTGGTTTTAGTTATAAAATAGGCATGTAGGTCTTTTACTGCTTCTTTAATCACTTCAAGTTGATGGATAATAAAATAAGTCATATCATTTTCATCAGTTTCTGTATGTAAATAAGCATACATATATTTCGCAGGGGCTTTTTTAATGACCCTTGAAATTGATATATACTCCATTAACCAATAACCTTCTTTCACCATTAACCAATAGAACAATGCTCTTGCTGTTCTACCATTCCCGTCTACAAATGGGTGGTCATAGCCAATCATAAAGTGAATGATTATTCCTCTAATTATAGGGGGTATATAAACTGTGTCGTCTTCGCCAACCTTGTTTGCGAAATCACAAATCATCTGCAGCCTGTCTTTTAGTTCACTGGCTTTTGGAGGGGCGTGAAGTAGTTCATCGTCTTTCGAAAATACACAAATATCATCTTTTGTGGCTCTAAATACTCCCGATTTATTTTCATCTCCTTCTTCTAAAACGCCTTCTGTAAGAATTTTGTGAAGCTCGAAAATTATAGATGGCGTTAGTTTATCTTCTTTGATATCTCTTATAAAAATCATTGCCGTATGATTATTGATAACCATTTTTTCTGAATGGTCTTTTGGCTTTCTTCCGGTTCTAATCATCTCCTTTGCAACTCTTCGTGTTGTTGTCGCTCCCTCTAACTGACTAGAGTTAATTGCCTCTTCGATCAAAGAGTTGATGAGATAGGTCTGCTTTGTTCTGACGTCGGTGATTCCTCCGTCCGCCGTCATTGCGCCAGTTCCATTTTCACTGATCCACAAAATATCTCTCATAACGCCGTCGGACATACCGTACTTAAATGGTGAGCCGACTTTGTCAACGAAAGCTAACTTCTTGGATATTTTGTTTCTGGCCGACTTGATCGCAAACCAATAAAGCTTTTCGTTATAACCCTCCGGGGGGGTGATGTGCCTTAATCTGTCCCAATGTAGATATCGACCTTTATGGTCGGTAGTGCCTACATCCGGGTTCATAAGAAGCTCGATATTATCGGCAGCATCCTCACCCCAGCTATCTATTTCGTCTTTAAATTGCGGCGGAGTAACGGGGATTTTCACGGCTCATTCCTGCTATATACTAATTTCATAAAAATTAGTATATAGCAGGAATGAGCCTGTAACTACTAATTATTATGAAATTAGTAGTAGAAAAAAACGGACTCACTTTTAACACGCACTAAAAAAACGGACACTCACTTTTAACACGAATAAAAACAGTCCCTTACACCCTATTGACCACAAACCCACCACGCTCTAAACTTGTAAGACTTAGCCTTACACTATCAAATAGCCCCAGCTACCCCTCAGGAGTCCCACCATGCCAAGGACGATCACCTTTCAGCCCAGCAAAGAACTCAGCGTTTTTATTGAAGGCTTAGTTAGCAATGGCAGCTACAACAACCAAAGCGAAGTCGTACGTGAAGGGCTTCGGTTGTTGCAAGAGCAACGCGCCAACAGTAAGCTAGAACAACTTCGGCAATTGCTGGACGCATCGGACAACAGCCCCCTCATTGACAATTGGAATGTTGATGAATTTATTCAAGGAATGAGTAAGCAAAAGAAGCGTGTAACACACCGTATCAAACTCAACGCCAACACTTGACCTCAAAGCCCTCTATGTCTATATTTGCTATATATAGACATCGCAATAAAAAACCAATCTCACTAGCAACAAGGATCGGGCTTATGAACGTCAGCTTTACCGATAAACAAGAACACTACATAGCATCCCAAGTAGCAGAAGGCGACTACCAAAATGCCAGCGAAGTGGTTCGTGATGCCTTACGCGTGCACGAGCTCTACCGCCACCATATTCTAAACGAGCTCAAAGCCGCCATAGACAAAGGCTGGCAAGCACCAACCAAGCCAACCACCGTTGATGATATTATTTCCCGCAAACAACAACGCCTCCGAAAAAAGTAAAGTTACACAATAACGCCAACAAGCCAAGACGTTATGCACTCAAAACAAAGCAAAGGGTGAAAGAGTATGACTTTTCCAAAGCCAAGCCTGCTAAAGACGTTCCACATCTCGCTAAGTTTCATAAAGAAAACTCAGGCAAGACTCGCATCACCATTATGCTCGACAACGTCACATTGGTGCGTTTTCGTGAGCAAGCCGAACAGCAAGGGATTGGCTACCAGACATTAATTAATTTGACTTTGAAGAATGCCTTAGATGATTCACTTGTTACCGAGGCCTCGCTGCGGAAGATTCTTCATGAGGAGTTAAAGGAGGTGCTTGATGAGGGGCGGCCATACCGTACTTAAACGATGGGATCCCCCATTCGGGAAAACACCTCTGCGATCGAGCCGCTATAAAATTGCTTAGCTTGCTTCTCTGATAACCCCACCAAGGCAACCGTGTAGTGCCCCATAGGATCAGTAAAGCCCTCAAAATGAGGAAAGTCCGACGAAAAGACAATCATGTCATCGGGCGACTCATCGGTAATTTTGACAATAGGTTGGTCGTTACCACCACCGAGTGGTGTCGCCCTCACGTTGCTCGACTTTCTGCCCGTGATTCCGTATACCTAGCTTACTTTCTGGCCTGATAATTGCCGCACCTCGTCATTATGCCCAGTTCATTATGACCGGCGTAATGATAATAGCTTTTGTTTATTCCTAGCATTTACGATCTAATGGATAGGATTTTAATGGAGATGGCAGCTTAGCATATAACTGTTTTTTTTAAATTCCGTCTAACCAATTATTTTATTGTCCTAACATGTATTTATTATTAGTAATAGGGAGTTAGCCAATATGACGATTACGACTTATATCGCAACGATCATATGTTTAGTTATCGTTGTCTACTTATGCTTAGCGCTTAGAGAAGCTTACCGTAAACGGGTATATCGCCGCCCCTTTAAAGAGGAATGGAAAAAAATACTGCAAGAAAATGTGCCCTTGTATCTATTACTACCTGGCGACTTACGCGAGCTATTACACGGCCACATCAATTATTTTTTACATAATAAAATATTTGTTGGCCGTGGCGAACAAATCATCGACGACACCATTCGATTAACCATTGCCGGTAATGCCTGTTTGTTAGTGCTAAAACGCAAGCAGCGAATTTTTACCGGGTTTAAAACCATTTTGGTTTATCCCGATACTTATGCGGCTAAAGAAGTTCGCTACGATGGCTATGTTAAAACGCAACACGCGAGTGCCCGAGCGGGGGAATCCTGGTATCGCGGCCCCATTGTATTGTCGTGGTCGGACGTAATTAAAGGCTCTAAAAATGTTAGCGACGGTTTTAATGTTGTGCTTCACGAATTTGCGCATAAGTTAGATGAAGAAAATGAAGTCATGGATGGCTTGCCGATATTGCAAAAACAAGAACACTACGCCGAATGGTCACGGGTGCTTAATAAGGAATACGGTGAGTTTATTGAACGAGTAGGCGAAGGAAAAAACACTGTGATTGATTCCTACGGAGCAGAATCGCCGATCGAATTCTTTGCTGTCATCACAGAGTCATTTTTTGAAAAGTCGCGACCTATGCAAGAAAATCTACCCGATTTGTATAGTCAGTTAAAACAGTTTTATGACGTTGATCCAGCTGAGTGGCGAAACAAGATCAAGGACAGTGACTAACCAAGATTTACAAGCAAAATTTACAAGGACACACACTCATCGATAAACAAGTTACCCTCTACTCTCTAACATTTCAATTCTTCAAGAAGGAGGCCGCATGAGCCATCCCGGATCCAGAACTGATATTGGTAGTGATATCGGTAGTGATTGTGCTAGCGGTAGAAAAACCCACTACCGTGCCTGCCACCTGTGCGAGGCCATTTGCGGCCTAGTGATCCAAACCGAGGGCAGGGGCGAGGGCGCGGTCATCGTCTCTATCAAAGGCGATAAAAACGATCCGCTTAGCCGCGGCCATATCTGCCCCAAGGCGGTGGCTCTACAAGATATTCACGAGGACCCGGACCGCCTGCGCCAGCCGATTAAAAAAGTCATCGGTGATAACGGCGAGCCCCAGTGGCAGGTAATCAGCTGGAAAGAGGCGCTGGACAGCGCTGCCAAAGGGCTGATGGACGTTCATGATCGCCATGGCGTGCACGCTATCGCGGTCTACCTGGGCAATCCCACCGTGCACAATTACGGCATGCTGACCCATCAGGACAATCTGTTTCGCCACCTGCGCACTAACAACCGTTTCTCTGCCACCTCGGTGGACCAGCT
>JAJRPK010000138.1 GCA_024280785.1 Gammaproteobacteria bacterium | reverse complement strand
TTTCATAACGGGATCAAAATAATGACTTACAGCGAGCAATTAATTTTTGCTATCAGGGCGGCATCCTTTGTCTAATCAAACACCACAGCAAGTTCCTTTAGGGTTAAATTTAGACGCTTCCGCAACGTTCGCTAACTATTGGTCGGCGAATAATGGTCGTTTGATTGAACATTTAAAGCAATTTATTAGCTCTGATGAAGGCGATGAAGGTGGCTGGGTTTATATCGCCGGTGAAAGTGGCAGCGGGGTTAGTCATTTGCTGCAAGCGAGTTCTGCATTTGCCAAAGAGCAAGAAATTTCTGTTATTTATGTAAGTTTGAGAGAAATGTTAGCAGCCTATGGCGATCAATCACCGGTTGGCATATTTGATTCGATGGAAAAATTTGATTTGCTCTGCCTCGACGATATTGAATTGGTCGCTGAAAAGCCGGTTTGGCAAGAGCAATTATTTTATTTGTTAGAAAAAATAAAAAATCGAACTCAGTCGCGATTGCTTATTGGTGGCAAGCGCGCAGCAACGCAATTGAATTTAGAACTGGCAGATTTACAGTCTCGATTAGCGTGGGCTACGGGGTTTTATCTTCCTGCTCTAACGGATGAAGATAAGCTAAAGTTCTTACAGTTTAAGGCGTTGCAGTTAGGCTTATCGATGACCGATGAAGTTGCTATTTTTTTGCTTAATCGTTGCTCTCGATTAGTCGGCGATCTGGTGTCGACATTAGCTGAACTGGATAAACAGGCGATGATTTCTCAGCGACGTTTAACAATTCCTTGGATTAAAACAGTATTAGCTATCTAATAGAGAGCTAGATATTTAATAATGAGCTGAATATTCAATCGTGCGCTTGATAGTGAATAAAGAGTTGGGTAGTCAGTATGACGTCTATAAGTGAGGCAGGTATAAAGTTGAATGATGATCTATGCGGTATTAAATTGATCGTTAGGCCTAGACGATCAGTGCTCTATCTACCCGCCATTAATGAACGTGCCATTGCCAAGGCGCAAATACTTTCGGCAGATGTGATAATTTTCGATTTAGAAGACGCCGTTGCACCGGCGCAAAAATCTGCCGCAAGAGAATTACTTGCTAGCAAATTGGCAGAAGGGGATTATGGTTCCAGAGAACTTGTGCTGCGTGTTAACGGTATAGATACCGAGTGGTTTTTCCAAGACATTGCATTGGCAGCCCGCTTGCCTATTCACGGTATTGCTTTACCAAAGGTAGAAAGCGCGGCCGAGATAGATAGCTTGTTGCAGGCTCTGGATTCGGCAGGGGATGAAAGGCAAATGGGGGGGCAGCTTGGCCTTTGGCCAATGATTGAAACACCGACCGGGGTGTTCAATGCCAGAGAGATAGCCAGCGCCAGCTCGCAGATTGAGTGTTTAATGATGGGCACTTCAGACTTATCAAAAGAGCTATGCTTGCCGGCTAGCAACGATAGGCTAGGACTACTTTATTCTTTGTCTCAATGTGTGTTGGCCGCACGCGAGGCAAAGGTTGACGTTCTTGATGGTGTTTGCCTCGATTTAGCTGATGATTCTGTGCTTACTTTGCAGGTAAAACAAGGAAAGGCGTTAGGCTTTACCGGTAAAACGCTGATTCACCCCAAGCAGCTTGAAATATGCAATCAAGTCTTCGGGGTCAATTCTGAGCAAATAAGCCGAGCAGAAAAAATCATCGAAGCTTGGGCCAAGGCTGAAAGAGAGGGCCTGGGGGTCGCTGTGGTCAATGGTCAGTTGGTGGAGTCTCTACACGTTGAGGATGCGCGCAGAGTGTTAGGCTTGTCTAAAGCGATTGCCGAGCGCAGTTACTGAACTATGTTTGCGGAATGTCCAGACTTTTTCCGGCTTTGCTTATATTGATCCCCAATATATTGGCCGCTGTTTGTAAATGCTGAGCATAAGGTATCCATTTGCCAATGGCGTTGGGGTTTAATGGGTTTCGTACTTGCCACTGATTGGACGTGGGCCGTTAATTATACCTGTGCTAGCAGTAGGTCTTTTGCGGCATTAACCCTGGACGCTAAGTATTCGTTACCACCTCGATCAGGGTGTAATTTTTGAATTAACTTACGATGCGCCGCAATAATGTCTTCTTTGCTAGATTCTGTGGTTAAGCCGAGTATATCCAAAGCTTCATTGACGCTAAGCTCCGACGACGAAACATTGTTGAATTCGGTTTTGCGATGGGCATTACGGCTGTAGATTTGTTGTAAAAAAGGCAAGCTTTTTAGCAGCATGGGTAAGCAGAACCGGAGTACGGCTAGCAAACTTGCGAGCGCAGCACCTACCCAATGTGCACGGCCAATGGCCGCGAGGCCAATTAGTAGAACCGCAATACCGACCAACAAAGCCTTCACCGCGAAGGGGCGCCCCTTCTTAGCGTACTCTGCGGTCAACCAACGCCAGCCGATGTAAAGCAGTAAGCCAGCAGCGAGAATGATAATGATGCGTCCCATTAGTGGGTAGTTTCCTTAAATTAAGAGTGGTGGAGCCTATTTTAGGGTCAATAAGCGGTTTGTGCAGAATTATTCGTAGTACTTTATGCTCTTCAGCAAATATAATACTTGCTGCGTTAAGTCATTGAAATATAAGCGCGGCATGCACTTTTATGTGCATGTAGTTCAATATAGTTGATTACTACAGTAGTTTTCTACACGAATAGAATCCTATAGAATATGCGCGCCAGATTGTACGCCATATTTGTGATGGCTAATAGTTTTACGCTGCTAATTTCAGCCGCGTTAGGTATATTCGCTAGCGTTCCGAATATAAGCTATTCAATCCAGCACTAACTTAACTTGTTTTCAAACGGTAAAATCTATTTTTAAGCAAGCGCAATTAAAGCAGGGAGTAATTAACACTTGAGCCGTAAGGCTTTTCGGAAGTATTGATCTAACGAATTAGATTTTGGCGACTTAATTAAGCAGGTACAGGAAAAAAACTATGGCTGATCAAAAAGCAACAAACGTTCATTGGCATGAAGGTGATATTACTCGAGACTTCCGTGAAAAACTGTTAGGCCAAAAAGGTGCAACGATTTGGTTTACCGGTTTGTCAGGTAGTGGAAAAAGTACCGTTGCGGTGGCGTTAGAAGGGGCTCTCTATGAAGCTAAGCGCTTAAGCTATCGACTCGATGGTGACAATGTTCGTTTGGGTATCAATAAAAACCTGGGATTTTCTGCCGAAGATCGCACCGAAAATATTCGTCGTATCGGCGAGATCGCGAAGTTATTTGTCGATACGGGCGTTATCGTACTATCCAGCTTTGTTAGTCCTTACCGTGCCGATAGAGACACGGTGCGAGCTTTACACGAAGAAGCGGGCATGGACTTTATCGAAGTATTTGTCGACGTTCCACTTGAAGTTGCAGAAAGCCGGGACCCTAAAGGGCTATATAAGAAAGCGCGTGCGGGCGAAATCAAAAATTTCACCGGTATAGACGACCCTTACGAAGCTCCTGAAAAAGCAGAGATTATTTTGAATAGCCACGAAATGTCTTTAGACGAAGAAGTCGATGTGTTGCTTGCAGAGTTGAAAAAACGCGGCATTATTCCTGGGTAGTTCTATTACAGTAGTCTTGAAGTAGTTTTTACCCTTTAGTAAATAAATTGATTAGGTCTGTTTGGCGGTATTAAAATTTTGCCAGATGTGTATAAATATATTGAAGCGGATATAGCGCACGAACCTAACCGCCCAATACCAATAAAGATTGGAGAAACAAGAATGATTAAGCCTCATGGCGCAGAAAGTTTACTACCTCTATACGTTGCTGACGAAGCAGAACGAAAAGCACTTGCCATTAGTGCAGAAAACTTACCTTCGATTATTGTTAGCTCTGCAGCCGCCGCTAACGCGGTTATGTTGGGCGGTGGTTATTTTACCCCGCTGACGGGCTATATGAACTTGGCTGATTCGCTTAGCGTGGCGGAAAAGTTGTATACCACTGACGGCTTATTCTGGCCAGTGCCTGTGCTTAATTTGGTAAAAGACGCGGCTAACGTTAAAGCCGGTAGCCAAATTGCATTAAGGGACCCTAATGTCAAAGGTAACCCTGTTTTAGCGGTTATGGATGTTGAAAATATTGAAACGGCTTCAGCGGAACAAATCGATACCATGATCCAACAGATTTTTGGAACCATGGATGGTGATCATCCCGGTGTTGCAGCGTTTAAAGCACAGGGCAATACTTTGCTGTCAGGCCCTATTAAAGTACTTAATTTCTCTTATTTTGAAACTGACTTCCCTGATACTTTCCGGACTGCCGTGCAGATTCGTGAAGAGATTGCTAATTTGGGTTGGAACAAGGCCGTGGCTTTTCAAACCCGCAATCCCATGCACCGTGCGCACGAAGAATTGTGCCGTATGGCAATGGAAGACTTGGGTGCCGATGGTTGCTTGGTTCACATGCTGTTGGGTAAATTAAAGCCTGGCGATATTCCTGCTGACGTTCGCGACGCCGCTATTCGAAAAATGGTCGAGGTTTACTTTCCACCTAACTCGATGCTGGTGACAGGTTATGGCTTCGATATGTTGTACGCGGGCCCGCGTGAGGCGGTATTACACGCCGTTTTCCGTCAGAATTGTGGCTGTACGCATTTAATCGTTGGCCGTGATCATGCGGGTGTAGGTGACTACTACGGCGCGTTTGACGCCCAAACTATTTTTGACGATAAAGTTCCTGAAGGTGCATTGGAGATCGAAATATATAATGCCGATCATACGGCTTATTCTAAAAAGTTAAATAAAGTTATTATGATGCGGGATGCTCCTGATCACGACAAAGAAGACTTTGTTTTACTGTCGGGAACCAAAGTTCGAGAAATGCTCGGGAAAGGCATCGCGCCACCGCCCGAATTTTCACGACCTGAAGTGGCACAGATACTTATGGATTATTATCAATCTACACAGTCCTAATTCATATTACTCCAACAGAGGTATGCTGCCATGAGTGATAAATCTACGGGTGATGTTAGTTCCAGGCTTGCTATTGACCCGGCACAGCAAGTAGAAATAGAAGCGGCGGTTTTTAGGCGTTTACTTGCTCATTTGGACTCGCGTAAGGATGTGCAAAATATCGAGCTGATGAACTTGGCAAGTTTTTGTCGAAACTGTTTATCAAAGTGGTATGTGGCGGCGGCGGATGAACGGGGTACAGAAGTACAATATGAACACGCTCGTGAGAGAGTGTATGGCATGGCTTATTCTGAGTGGAAAGAAAAGCATCAACTCGAAGCGACGCCCGAACAACTAGCAAAATTTAATGCGAATAAAAAATGATGAGGTCTGTAAAGTTCACGCTCAAATAAAGCAGTAGTTAGAGCACAGCGCCGTTGGGAATAAAGCGGTTATTGCTATTTTCTCTTATCCAAATTAGCATCTCCTTGCTGAGTTTGGAGCCTCTTTTTTTCAGTATATTGTTAATTCGAATAACGGGGGATTTATTAGCTCCAACCCAGTGGCTAAGCTGGACCTCGACTACAGTAAAAAAGCGGACAAGCGAAATCAATTGTTCTTCACTGTAATTCTTTAGTACCTTTTCCCATTCGCTAGCGTCTGCTTGCATGATGGCGTTTTGCTGCTGATCTTCAGCGGTCATCGCCCGATCAAGATTATCTAGCTTGCCAGATTCTGCAATAGCCAGCAGCCGCTGAACCAGTGCGACGTCGACGGGGATGTTTATATTGCTGCTGTTGCTTTCTGGGTTCCAGGAACCTACTGCCATAGTTAAAGTCTCATGTTTAGTTATCGATGATAGACCTTCTGTATACTTGCTTCGTGCACACGGCTTGCGCGATCACGGTGGCAAGTGCGAAAACGCCCCGATTACGGTGATTATACAGAAGAGTGCTGGAAAATTACGGAATTGTTCATTTTAACTGTGATTAAATCTGAATAAACTGTGTGACTAATTTAGACAGAACAAAAACGACACGTCGGGATTGTCATGCTAGGGACTAAAAAGAAACCGTTGGTATATGTTGTCACTGTGGCGGTGGGGCTGGTGTTGGTTTGGTCGATTTTGAACGGCAGGCCTGCAGCTAAGGCTAAACCAATTCGATTGGTTCCGGTTCCCGTGGTCGAAGCCATTTCAGTGCGTGCTCAGCGTCATCAACTGTCGATCAGCACTCAGGGCGTTGTTCAGCCAAAGATAAAAATTAATTTAGTGTCCCAGGTGTCAGGGCGTATTGACAGTGTGGCAGAGCAGTTTGTTAGTGGCGGTCGTTTTGCTGCCAACGATGCTCTGGTTACGGTCGAAGATGCTGATTACCGTATAGCGGTTCAGCAGGCGCAGGCGACGCTTGCCGATGCTGCTGCATTATTAGCGGAAGAAAAGGGTCGTGGCAGACAGGCAGCACGTGAGTGGCGAGATTTGGGAGCGAGAGAAGCTAACGAATTATTTTTGCGAAAGCCCCAGTTGGCAAGTGCCGAGGCAAAACTACTGGCAGCCGAAGCCAAGCTAGAGCAGGCGCAATTGGATCTTGCACGAACACGCATCAGCGCGCCCTTTTCCGGTCGCGTCTTAAGCAAAAGCGCAGATTTAGGCCAGTTTGTTAACGTGGGTAGTTCTGTTGCTGAAGTTTATAGTACCGAGGTGGCCGAAGTTCGCCTGCCATTGACGGCACGACAGCGGCAGCATGTCAGCGTTACAACGGGGTTGCAAATACCGGTTAAGCTCATTGCCCAGTACGGAGACAAAGAATACATTTGGCAAGCGACGATTAATCGATTAGAAGGTGCTGTTGATAGCGAGAGCCGACAATATTATGCGGTCGCGTCTATATTAAATCCATTTGTCGACGTGACGGAGGTCAATGTAAGGGCTAATGTTGGACCTGATAATGTTGCATCTAATAATGCAGCCTTTAATAGAGAAAACACAAAAGGTGAAGCGTTAACTGTCATCAAGCCTGCGTTAGCGGTAGGTCAGTTCATTAAAGCAAAAATAGCGGGTGATTGGATTGACAACAGTTTTCTTATTCCCCGCAATGCATTGCGGCAACCGCAGCGACTGTGGCTAGTTGCCGAAGATAATACCTTGGTTCACGTTGCCGTAGATGTCATTCAAAGTGACGATCAATTTGCATTGGTTGTGGCTAGAAAGTTCAGTAAAGGTGAAGGCAATAGCGACTTTCAAATAAACAGCGAGAAAGAAATACTTTTGGTAGTTTCAGACTTGGCGTTAGCGCTAAATGGAATGAAAATCAACGTGCTTTCTAGCGATCTCTCGGTATCGAAATCCTCCTCCGCTCAAAGTTCTCGATAAAGGCCAGGATATGAATTCCGTCGTTAGCTGGTTCGTCGATAATCCCATCGCCACCAAGTTGTCGATGCTAATTATTATCATTGCCGGGTTAATGACGTTTCCCTTGCTTGATAAAGAATTTTTCCCGCAGTCCAAAATTGATCTAATCCGTGTCAGTGTCTCTTACCCTGGGGCAGGGCCTGAAGAAGTCGAAAAACAAATATGTTTACGTATTGAAGAGGCTGTCCAGCAACTGGGTGGCATTGAAGAAATACGCTCAGTGGCGCGCGAAGGTTATGGTGAAGTCATTATCGAGGTCAAAGCCGATGAAGATACGCAACGCTTGCTCAATGACGTTAAAGCCAATGTCGATGCGATCAATACTTTTCCTGCCGATTCTGAGCGGCCGCAAATTGTAGAACTCCGATGGAAGAGCACTGTTATGCGCTTGCAGGTGGCCGGTGATCTAGAAGAAAAAGAACTCAAAGAATTAGGTGAGCAAATTCGCGAAGAAATTGCTGCGTTACCTTCGGTTGCCACTGCCGAGTTGCATCGGCCTAGAAAATATGAAGTGGGTATTGAAATTTCGGAAACAGCGCTCCGGGATTTTGGTTTAACTTTTGACGAAGTTGCGACGGCTGTTCGAGAGTATTCTTTGAATGTTCCGGCTGGAAAAATACGCGATTCGGGCGGAGACATTCTTGTTCAAACACGAGCTCAGGCAAACTATTCACGTGATTTTGAAAATATACCGGTGCGAAGAAAAGCCGATGGGACTCGTTTGCTTGTTCGGGATGTTGCCACTGTTGTCGATGGTTTTGAAGATATTGATATTTATAGCACACTTAATGGTAAGCCTTCGTTAGAAATATGGGTACGGATTCAAAACAACCCTAATATCTTAAAAACCAGCGAAGCTGTGCGAAATTATGTAGAGAGAAAATCACTCGAACTACCCGACTCTGTTTCGCTGACAGTTTGGGCCGATTCTTCGGTCAGCTATCGTGGGCGCCTGAATACATTAATTTACAATGGCTCGGGTGGCTTGTTGTTGGTGTTCATTGTCTTGGTTATTTTCCTTAGCCCTTCATTGGCCTTTTGGGTGTGCAGCGGAATAGCGGTTGCATTTTTAGGGGCAATTTGGGCATTATCATTAACGGGTATGACGCTCAATATTATCTCGATGTTCTCGTTTATTATGATTTTAGGCATTGTCGTTGACGATGCAATTATTGTCGGTGAGTCGGTGCATTCACATCAGCTTATGTTGGGTGATAAGCGCGCAGGAGCGATTGCAGGGGCATTAAATGTAATGATGCCTGTCTGGTTTGCTGTTCTAAGCACCATGATTTTCTTTATACCGTTCTTTTTTATTGGCGATAGACCCGAGGCTGGCAATATTGCAACCCCCGTGATTTTGGCACTTTCATTTTCATTGTTTGAATCACTCATGCTGCTGCCATCGCATTTGGCGACTAAAAGTAGTGCTGTAATGAGCGAGGGGAAAAGAGCGTTACGGTTTTTTATTTCACCCCTTATGGGAATGTTGGCTCGTATAGAGCAGCGACGAATTATTCTTGCAAATTTTATTCCGCGATTTGCCGCCACAACTTATCGGCAATTTCTTGTTCGATCAGTAAGCTCTAAGCCTTTGACGCTTTGTATCTTTGCCTTTTTGTTTATGTTTTCTGTTGCGACAGTGCAGGGTGGCTGGTTATCTTTTAGTTTTTTGCCACGTGTTTCTTCAGACTATATCAGCGCAACGGCAACGATGCCGGAAGCCGCAGCATTTAAGCAAATAGTTTCGGTTATGGAATATCTCGAGGCCTCGGGAGAGCGGCTAAAAGAAAAAGTAAACAATGAGTATGGCTACCCACTGATTAAAGGCATTCATGCGACAGCTTACGAATCAACGGCCAGAGTAACCGTACTGTTAGAAGATGGCGATAATCGTCCGGTAAGTTCTAAGGAAATAGCGGGGCAGTGGCAGCAAGAAATTGGTGAAGTAGAAGGTGCGCAGGATTTCTCAGTCGGTTTTACCATTTTTCAATTACCAAAGCCGGTAGAGTTTGTGTTGCGAAGTGAGTCTCAGCAGCAGTTAGAGGATTTTTCCGCATCACTGGCTGAAAAAATGGCTTCAATCGATGGTGTGATTAATGTTAGATCCACGCTTGAAAGCCCGTCGAACGAAATTAACCTTAGGCTACGGCCAGAAGCTGATACCTTGTCAGTAAGTTTGCGGGATGTGTCACGGCAAGTCAGACGCGCTTTTTATGGCGAAGAGGTACAGCGTATTCCTCGTTTGCGAGAGGACGTAAAAGTAATGGTGCGATACCCCAGAGAAGACAGGGCTTACGACGAGGCGCTTCGCGATATGTATGTGGTTAGCTCTGGAGCGAGCGGCAGTATAGAAATTCCTTTAGAGTCCGTGGTAGAAGTGGAATATCTACAGTCTTACAAGAAAATTTCGCGGCTTGATGGCCAGCGCGTGGCACGAATCAGTAGTGAGATTCAACCGGAGTATAGTGTTGCAGCTCTGATTAAGGTTCTTGAATCACAAGATTTACCCACTTGGCGGGAGCAATATCCTGACGTGAATGTGAGCTTAGAAGGCGAGCAGCAAGACAGTAATGACTTTGTCTTAGAAATGTTGTTGATGGTCTGTTTGTCGATGATGGCGATTTTCGCTTTGATGGTTTGC
>JAJRPK010000137.1 GCA_024280785.1 Gammaproteobacteria bacterium | reverse complement strand
CGACTACTCCACGTAAAACGATTAAGGCAGGTATTGGAGAGATAGACGTGCCTTTGAATTTTTCCGGGGTAGATTTCTTCCCGTCGCATTTTCTCTATGCCGATGAAACCGGTATTCTCGTTTCTTCAACATCTCTGATTTAATGATTGCAATAGCTGATTAATATTGTACCTATTCGAACCGCGGGAGCGTAAACTGGACAAGTTAAATTTGTCCAGTATGAGTCTTTACGATTTATATATACTTACATATAAATGTACAAATAGACGTTGTCACAGCGGAAACTATACCGAAATTAACTAAACTGGACAGTGATAAAATCATGTCGTCAGTCGAAACTCTTGCTCGCATAATTTTAGATGGCTATGAAGCTATGTTTACAGAGTTTATGCGTGTAACTCTAGGAGCACAACAAAGATTTGAACAAGCACAGTGGCATGATGTACATGCTGCAATGCGGTTGCGGCTAACGGTGTATAAGCAAAAGGTTGGCGATGTAGAAATACAATGCCAGGAAATTGTAGGTGAAAGCCTTGGCGATAGAGCCTTTTGGCGTGAGGTAAAGCATCAGTACGAGGAAATGATTAGTAATCATCCCAATGGTTTAATTGCTGAATCATTTTTCAATTCGGTATTTAGCCGGGTATTTGGTCATCAAGCGATTCGTCACGGTAATGTTTTTGCCGGAGTAAAAACACTGGATGCAGAGGCAATTTCGGCTGACAGCATCTTAGTCGAATTTGAGTATAACGATAATCTGCAGAGTATCATTCACGATATGCTATGCAATTTTAAATTTGATAACCCATACGAAGATATTCAACGTGATGTCAAACGAATAACAGCACGAGTCGATGAGTTTTTTTCCAGTGTTAGGCCGTCCGAAGGGCCCATTACCATTAAAATGATAGAGTCAATCTTTTATCGCAATAAAGGCGCTTATCTTATCGGTTATATTGATTTGCCAGGTGAAATTATACCCGTAGCTATTCCGCTGATGCTGAATGATAAACACGAAGTTTATGTTGATGCCGTGATTATGGGTGCGAATGAACTCAGTATGATTTTTAGTTTTACCCGATCTTATTTTATGGTCGATGCCCCGGTCCCCACGCGCTATGTTGCTATCTTAAAACAGTTGATGCCGAACAAAGAGGCCTTTGAGTTATTTACTGCAATAGGCTTTGCCAAGCATGGAAAAACAGCTTTTTTTCAGCGCACAGTAGCCTATACCCGCAACATTCCTAGTGACCAAAAATACGTTTCAGCACCGGGTATTAAAGGGATGGTTATGTTGGTGTTTACTCTTCCCGATTTTGATTATGTTTATAAAGTGATTAAAGATAAGTTTACACCGCCAAAAGATATGACTCGCAAGCAGGTGGAAGGAAAGTACGCCATGGTTAAAAGCTCTGATCGTGCTGGCCGTATGGCAGACATTTATGAATTTAGACATTTGGCTTTTGATAAACGCCGGTTTTCCGACGAGTTAATGGCTGAATTGTACAAAGAAGTGCCTTCGTTAATAGAAATTTCAGGTAATGCGCTTATTTTAAAACACGTTTATGTAGAGAGAAAAATGGTGCCATTGAATCTGTACCTCCCCAAAGCCAGCGATGAAGAGATATACAGTGCGATCGATGAGTACGGTAATGCAATTAGGCAATTGGCGGCGGCCAATATATTTCCAGGAGATATGTTGTTAAAGAACTTTGGTGTAACGCGCCATGGTCGAGTGGTTTTTTATGATTACGATGAAATTTGTTATCTAACGGATTGCAACTTTAGAAAAATACCTCAAGCAATGAATGATGAGCAAGAAATGGCTCAAGGTGCTTGGTTTGATGTCAAAGATAACGATATTTTTCCAGAGGAGTTTCGTTTATTTTTTACTGGAAACCCCAAGGCTAAGCGCATATTTAATCAATTGCATGCTGATATTTATGATTACCAATTTTGGTTGGGCTTATTAGCAAGGATTAAGCAGGGAGAAGTTGCGGATGTTTACCCTTATCGACGAGAAAAGCGATTTGAACGGCAAGCGGGTTAAGTCAATCTCTTCGTAGTTTATCTGAAATGGCGATAGGAGTTGGGAAGTTAAAAATAACAATATATGTCGATATCAAAAAAGTTAGGATAGCCGTAGCTTGAATTAGGTGGGAAGCTTCTTTTCCAATCAGCAGGGTGCTCGCCGCTACATAAGCTATTAGCAAAGAGAATTCGCTATTTTGGCCTAACCTGAAACCAACACTCCAAGCTAAGCTTTTGTGCTCCTTTAAACCTTGCAATAATACTCGAAAGATTACAGGTTTTAATCCAGTCATTAAAATTGCAAGGACACAAGCGGGAATCGCAACTTCTTGTAAAAGCGATAAGTCGAAGCGCGCCCCAAGCGCGAAGAAAAATAGTACTAGAAAAAAATCACGAAGTGGCTTCAAATTAATCGCAATATATTGTGATATCGGGCTGGTAGCTAGAGTGATTCCGGCGATAAATGCCCCTATTTCTGCCGAAAGTCCCAATGCGTGGGCCGCCTCGGCGACGCCTAAACACCAACCTATTGCTAACAGGAAAATATATTCGTGGAAATGATCGAACTTTTGAATCAATGGCAAGATGATAAATTTCACGGCTGCAAATGCGGCTATAGCTAACGATGGCAGGCTGATGAGTGCTGTGGCGATCTTTCCTGAATCGAATTGCCCCGATTCACTACTAAATAAAACTATCAGTACAAAAATGGCCACTAAATCTTGCAATAACAGTAAGCCAATAATTAACTCACCTGTGTGCCGGTGGTGGAGCATAGTGGTTGGAAGTAGCTTAATGCTGATAATGGTGCCAGAAAACATCATCGCTGAGCCGATGACCACGCTCTCTACCAAGGGAAAGCCAAATAGATGTGCTGTGACAAAGCCGACAATAGCAAAAAGTATGGAGCTGCTGATAGCGATTAACGTTGCTTTTTTAGCGACGGCAACGAGTGCTTGTGGTTGCATGTCCAGGCCAAGCAAAAAAAGCAGAAATATAATGCCGATATGACCACTTTCTTCTAACAGCGAAACATCGGTTATTAGCTTAAATCCATAGGGGCCAATCAGAGCGCCGAGAATGATATAGGCTATGATGAGCGGTTGCCGAGTATATAACGCGGCAGAGGCGAGAATTGCTGCACCGCTAAATATTAAAAAAAATGAGAAAGTAAGGGATTCAGATTCCATGCGATTATAATACTATTATCCTCGCTTGGCCGCGAGGATTTACTAGCGGCGTCGAAACAATGGAGTGGGAGTATCGTATGCCGCTTGATAACTCACAGAAAAATCATTTAGCCCCTCAATGGCGGAACTGGAATCTCGATCATCTCTAATGGCAAAACTGCTAAACCCACAGCGCTGATAAAAATGCATTTGGTCGCGGAGTATGTCACCAATGGCTCTTAACTCACCTTCGTAATGATAGTGCTCGCGTAATGTCCGAGCGTAAGAGTAACCCCGGCCGTCTGAAAATACAGGAAAGTTAATAGCTATAAGAGGGATAGATTTGCAAAAACCTGCAAGTGGTTCAGGCGCTTCATCGCTGTCTAGCCATACGCCGATATTTTTCTTTTGTGAAAAATCATCGGCACTGCTTAGCCACTTGCCTAGCGGTAGCAATAAGAAATCGCTGTCGGCTATAGAATCCAGGTCTATAGTAGAATCCTTTTCTACTAGCTGCCATTGATCGTTGACGAGTTGTTGGTCTTTAACCAGCTTTGACATAAACGTTCTCCTTAAAGGGGGCTATCCCAACGCGGCGGTATGTGTCGACAAAAGATTCTTCTGGATGCCGAAGGGCGACATAGGTATCGAGTAGCTTTTCGATGATTTCGGGAATCTCTTTCTGTGAAAAAGAGGGGCCGAGTATTTTTCCTATAGAGGCATCTCTGCCCATTTCACCACCTAAAGAAACTTGATAAAACTCGCGCCCTTTTTTGTCAACGCCCAGAATTCCTATGTGGCCAACATGATGGTGGCCGCAGGCATTCATGCAGCCTGAAATATTCAAGTCGATGGGACCTAAATCGTAGAGGTAGTCGAGATCACTGAATCGTCGCTGAATTGCTTCGGCAATAGGGATGGACTTGGCGTTAGCCAAAGCACAGTAGTCTCCACCGGGGCAACATATAGTATCTGACAGATAACCTAAGTTTGGAGTGGCAAGATTTAATGCCACACATTCTTTCCATAGTGCTAACAAGTCTGTTTTTTTAACATCTGCTAGAACAATGTTTTGCTTGTGAGTGTTGCGTAATAATCCGCCTGAATATTTATCGGCTAAGTCGGCAATGCTATCCATTTGTACGTCGGTAACGTCACCTGGCGCTATGCCAGTAGGTTTTAGTGCTAGAGTGACAATTGCGTAGCCAGCTTGTTTATGCGGCCGAACGTTTTTATCGAGCCATGCGCCAAAATGTTTTTCTTCAATCCGATATGAGGCTAGCTCGCGGTTACAAGCGGAATCATCAAGCGATTGGTACTGGCTTTCGATAAAGAATTTTTTCACGGCATCGACGGCATCTTCGGTTAAGGTGCTTTCATTGTCTTTAATGTGCTGCCATTCTTGCTCTACTCTTGCCGCAAAGTTCTCGGGTTTCATCGCCTTAACCAGGATTTTAATACGGGCTTTATACTTGTTGTCCCTTCGGCCTAGTTGATTGTAGACACGAAGAATCGCTTCTAGATAGGTGATTAAATGCTGCCAATGAAGACCTGGTTTAATCAACTGGCCAATAATAGGTGTGCGGCCCAGACCACCACCGACAAAAATATTAAATCGAGTATGGCCTTCATCGTTGTGAATGAGTTCGACACCGATGTCGTGAAATAAGAAAGCGGCTCTATCTTGATCGGATGCACAGAATGCAATTTTAAATTTACGGGGCAGTAATGCAAATTCCGGGTGAAAGGTAGACCACTGACGTACCAGCTCGCACCATGGGCGAGGGTCTTCTATTTCATCGACAGCTACGCCGGCATATTCATCGGTAGTTGTGTTGCGAATACAGTTGCCGCTAGTTTGAATAGCGTGCATACCGACTTCTGATAGTTCTTGAAGAATATCGGGAACATCCTCTAGTCGAGGCCAATTAAACTGGAAGTTTTGTCGGGTAGATACATGGGCGTAGCCTTTATCATAATGGCGAGCGATGTGTGCCAGTTTGCGCATTTGTGCGGAGCTGTATAGGCCATAGGGAACGGCTACCCGGAGCATAGGGGCGAGGCGTTGTATATAGAGGCCATTTTGGAGCCGAAGCGGTAAGAATTCTTCTTCGCTAAGTTCCCCATCGAGGTATCGTTGCGTTTGGCCGCGATATTGAGCTATCCGCTCTTTAAGTAATTGGTGGTCGTATTGATCGTATTTGTACATATTTGCTTTAACGTGCCTTGTAGTTGTAAATTCAGCTAGTTGTATATTCAGCCTTGTCTTCGTTAATTAAACAATGACAGCCGTTTGTTGGAGCGAGAAATTTCCTGGATTTGCAGAAAACGTGGTGAATCTAGTGAAAACTCTTAAAATAGTGAGGGACAATACTCTATCAAAAAAGCGCCGCTATTTTAACAAAGTTTAGAGCTGAACTGTACTGAAAAGCTAAGTGTTCAGTCATGTGTGGGCTTTTTTAGGAGGATTTGTAAGTAGTTAGGTTGTTTGAAACGACTTTATTAAAGTAAAAAACTGCAGAGTAAATTGACAGGGAGCTGCTAATCTGTAAAAAGCGTCATATTGCCTTTGGCAGGTATGTGGTGCTACGTGCTCAATTGTTATAATTTGTTCCGGATTAGGTAAATTAACTGATTAGTCTCTGAATGACAGATTAGAAAAAGAGGGTTTTAGAATGACAGATAACCATAGTGCAAAACCTGAAATATCGGCAGAGGAACGGGATGCGGATAGTAAGGTCGATATGTGGAGTTGTATTGCCGTGCTAGCGATAGTTTGGGTTGCGACTGTTTTTTGGGTGAGCGGGTTGTAAGTTGATGGGTAGTTTAAAAAGGCCGGTTGTCCGGTCTTTTTTATACCTAAAAGTCGTGAGCACAAAAATTTTGTATATAGCTTAATTGAGATCACGCGAGTTCAGCGGAATTTAGACACTACCTACATGAATCTACGGCTTAATGAATCATTGCTCTGTCAAGTTGAACCACTAAAACTCTAGCTGTTCACATAGTTCTGAAGGGGGATAACAATGGGCACCTATTTGTTAAAATAGGATTTAACGGTGTACGATTTGGCAGCAGTTGGACTAAGATCAAAAGTGTCTGAGTCAATTGATTAATTTACGAACGAAACATTAAAATATTTTAATAAAATAACATTACAGGACTTTAATAATATGTGGTCTTGCGTTAGCCTTTCTCTCAGTTTCTAGAACACCGCAAAAAATTCGCATGGTCAGGGATAAGTAGATGTTCCTACAAGAATGCAACGAATGTGGGGAGTAGCTATGAGATTGCCTCGATTGACTCTACCCGGTCTGCCGCAGCATATTGTTGTTCGTGGCAATAATGGACAAGCCATTTTTCATGCCGACCACGATTATCGGATGTGCCTTAATTTTATTAATGATGCGCGCCAAAAATACCACTGTGCCGTGCACGCGTATGTGTTGATGCCGAATCATATACATTTGTTAGTGACACCCAAGGAAAAGAAAGGTGTGGGCCAAATGATACAACTAATGGCCAGGCAATATGTTCAGTATTTTAACAATCAGTATGACCGCACGGGAACTTTGTGGGAAGGGCGCTATAAATCAGCGTTAGTTGATGAAGATAACTACGCGCTAGATTGCTGCCGGTATATTGAGTGCAATCCTATTCGAGTTGAAAAGACGACTTCTTTGCAGCAATCTCCTTGGTCGAGCTATCGGCACAAT
>JAJRPK010000136.1 GCA_024280785.1 Gammaproteobacteria bacterium | reverse complement strand
CCTGTTGATCTACCCACTTCAGACAAAAAATAATGTCAATTCTAACTCGCTTAACAAGAGAAACCGCGCGGCGCATTTTGCCGTCAACGCGTTATCTGGAACGTATGGGTTCAATAGAAAGTAATGGGTCAACCCCCGTTTTTTTAACTTTCGATGATGGCCCGCACCCCGAATGCACACCTCAACTGCTGGACCAGCTGGCAGGAGTGAATGCTAAAGCAACCTTTTTTGTTCTTGGAAGCTCGGCGCGAAAACACCCCGAGCTCATCCGAAGAACGCTATCTGAGGGCCACTCGATTGGAACCCACACTTGGAGTCACCTGAGCGCAGCCAAAGTCCCTGTTGCTAAGTGGATAAACGACGTGCTCCGCGCGCGCCACGAGATAGAAGCAATTACCGGGCAAGAATGTCCCTTATTCAGGCCACCCTACGGCGAGTTAACACCGTTATCACTTATTGCCCTGCTTCGCGCAGGCACCCGTATTGTCCAATGGTCTCAGGACACTAAAGATTATACTACCAGCACACACGATGAGTTTTGTCGATGGTTTATCAATAATCAACCCTCAGCGGGCGCTGTTGTGCTCATGCATGACAATCAAAAAATAACCTGCGCTGCTATCCAAGAAGGTTTGAAACATTGGCAGGCTGACCTCGATTTCCTAGCCATTCCTATGACGGCTGAACCGAGTACGGCCAAGAAAAAACTGTAGAGATACCAGCCAATGAGTAATAAACGCTCTACATCTGAAAAAATATTAAGCGTGTCATTTATTATTCCTGCATTAAATGAAGCCACTACGCTTATTCGGCTACTCGATTCAATTGCACTTCTCAAGCAAAGTGAAGATGTTCGAATACATGAAGTTATCGTCGTCGATGCTAAATCTAGCGACGGTACTGCCGAGTTAGCGCAAAGTAAAGGCTGCAAGGTTATCAGTGCTGAACCCGGCCACGTAGCTATCTCAAGAAATATTGGCGCTGCACAAGCAACGGGAAATACTTTCGCCTTTATCGACGCCGACTGTGAATTGCCCCCAAATTGGTTAACCGCTATTGCCCATGAATTACATCATGAAAATAATGTGGCTGCAGGTTCCAGAATGGCTAAGAGTCCGCATATTGCACCTTGGGTAGAACAGGCCTGGTACCAACTAGCTCATCACCACCCCGCTGATGAGCCTGCGAGCAACGCAGACTGGTTGGCTACGTTTAATCTGGCCGTCAAAAGAACCGCCTTTGAAACAACCGGCGGCTTTGACGAATCGTTGACCACTTGTGAAGATGTAGAATTGGGTTATCGGCTATCTGAAGTTGGCGAGTTGCGCAGCCTAAATTCCTGTAATGTCATACATCACGGCGAGAGCAAAACCATTAGCGAGTTTTATCGTCGCGAAGCATGGAGAGCCAGAGGAGCCTTTAACATCCTTAACAAGCACTGGAAAAAAACACGCGAACTTATCAGCTTCTTATTACCCTTAGGGATTATAGGAGGACTCTTTGCGAGTGTAACCCTATTGCTCCTTTGCGTGATATCAACTTTTACCACGTCCATTTGCAATGGGACAATCGTCGGCGTAGCTTTATTCATTGGACCCTTGCCCATTATGCTACTTACATTACGACGTAAAGTTAACTGGCGTTGGTTCGCGCCTTGCTGCTTTTTGATGTGCGTTTATTTTTATGCTCGCCTTCAAGGCACACTGCGCCCGTTTAATAGAGTTGAGAGAAAAGGCTAAAGAACAAACCATTATTCTCTGCCTATTCCTGCCGAAATATGTAGAGAATCTGACAACTCATTACTACTTCTGACGACAATAACCTCTAAAAAAACTTCGGTTTAGTAAGAAAATAATTATGTTTTCTAAAAAAATATAACAAACCCTTTAAATGCTCGATGGTTGCTTTATTAATCTTAAACCCGCGTGAAATTTCTTGCGCGTAATGAGTTGCCTGAATAGATGGCACATAAAGAATTTCAAAACCAGCTTTCCATATACGAAGGCAAAAATCGACATCCTCAGGAGCGTAAAATATATTTTCGTCCAATAATCCCACTTTAGATAACACCTCTTTTCTCAACATCCAAAATGCGGATATTGCATAGTCCACTTTCACTGCAGTCGTCGACAAAACCGCTCGGCTTTCTGCCTCTTCAATTTTTTTTAAGAAAAAATAACGATATATTTTCCACCATAATGTTGGAAATTGATCGGTCGATTTTTGCAAAGCACCACTGCCATATAATAATCTAGGAGTAACCATGCCCACATTTTGATCTTTTTCTAACGCAACCATCAATCCGCTAAAGGTCTCCGCATTTACTTCAACATCTGAGTCCATTACGACCACATACTTCCCTTCGGCTTGGGCCAATGCGAGATTTCTTGAGTAAGTTGTGCCTGTATTTTCATCGAGAAAGATGGGCCGAATAATTGCCTTGCCTGACTCCTGATAATCCTTGATCAAACTAACGGAGTTATCTGCCGAACCATTGTCGACTATAAATATTTCGTAGCTAACATCGTCATTCTCTAACGAGCTAATTATTGAATCCAGGCACTTCGGAATGTACTCGGCTGAGTTCCACGTTAGTATGACTATTGATATATCCATTTGAGTGCTGTCTTGTTAAAAACTATAATGTGGATTATTTACTACCGGGGCATTTGAAAAGACTACCCTTTATCTCAAGACCGTTGCTAGTAGGGATGCCAGCGTCGAACTTTAACTATATAACTATATAACTATAGGGACATATTTATGTGTGTCTGAAATAAAGGGTAGTCTTTTCAAATACCTTATTCAGTATATGAAGTACATTGAGTCTATTGCATGACTATAACAACCATCGAATCACCTAAGATAGATTGTCCCTATAAACTGTTATAACATAGCTATAAATCATAGCACGGAATCTAACCCGATAATGCACACACCTTCATTTACCTATGATGGAGGTTCAACATGGCTCGACGTAAGAAATACAATAGCTACGATGACGATTTCAAAGCAACGGCCGTTGCTTTAACTGAGATTCCTGGTGTCCAAGGCACTCACGTTGCCGAAGCACTCGATATACATGAGATGATGTTATATCGTTGGCGCATGGAAGTTCGCCGAGGGCAAATAATGTCTAAAAAGAAAAACATCAACATCGATCCTGAAATGAAAGCTGAGCTAAAGCGCTTGAAGAAGCTAGAGCGTGAACACAATATCCTCAAAGAGGAGCATGCCCTTTTAAAAAAAGCCATCCAGCACTCTTTACAACAAAAGGGGAAGTCTTCGAATTCATAGATCAATATAAAGAGGCGCACAGCATCTCGCTAATGTGCCGTGTTTACGATGTGTCAAGAGATGGCTATAACTCTTGGCGTCGACGCGGAAAGTCGACTCGAAGAAAAGAAGATGATGTATTATTTGAAATGATCATCAAAATATTTAATAAACATGATGAGTGTTATGGGAGCCCTAAAATAACGAGAGAACTGAGGAAGGAAGGCGTAGCTGTTGGACAAAAACGCGTTGCCAGAATCATGCGTGAGAACGGTTTAAAAGCCGTAAAGGCCAGAATATATCCCACTAAGAGAATGAACAATGGATATATGAAGTGTTTTCCTAATAGGATACGGGGGATTCAACTAACGCGAACTAACCAGTTATGGGTGGGAGATGTGACTTATCTTAAAATGCATGACGGTAGCTGGCAGTATTTGTCAGTGATCATGGACCGATATAGTCGAAGAATTGTCTCTTGGTCTTTGAGCGATAAACGAGATGCGAAGTTAACCCTGGCCAGCATCAAGGCAGCGGTTAAGAATCGAGGCCGTCATCGTGGACTCATATTCCACTCCGATAAAGGTGTTGAGTACATAGCGATAAAATACAGAGAGCGACTGTCGCGATATGGGATATCCCAAAGTATGAATCGAGTAAAGGAAATGAATGACAATGCTTTTATGGAGTCGTTCTTTCAACAGTTCAAAACAGAAAGGATTAAGCGAAGAGCTCTTAAAACAGTGGAGCAGCTGCGCGGAATCATAATAGAATACATGCGTTACTATAACTTCAATCGATCACATTCTTCGATTGGTTATATCTCTCCCGTTGAATATGAGAGTAAACTGAATGTATAACAAGTGGGTGTGTGCAAAAACGGGTGAGGTTCCCCCTTCGGGCTGGACGAACTACTGCGTAGTTCGCCCGTTATAAAGGCGTTGAGGCTGTAGAAAAACTCCAATAAAAGTAACACCTCGGTTAAACTATGCCAAACGACAAGGACTCTGTTCAATGGCCAATTATATTCCCTATAACCTGAATCAAGATGCCATGGTGGTGATTAATTTCTCCGACCAGCTTCAATCGGGCACCTTTGAGTACGCGTTAGCGTACTTAATCGATGATAAGATCGATTTGTCGGTGTTTGATGAAGGGGTGTCAAATGATGGCGGCGGTCGTCGTGCTTACGATCCGGCTATTTTGTTAAAGATTATTCTGTTCGCTTACTCTAAAGGTATTACCTCCAGTCGCGAGATCGAGTGGAGTTGTCGCACCAATATTATATTTAAAGCCCTGTCTTGCGATAGCAATCCCCACTTCACCACGATCGCTAGCTTTGTCAGTGGACATTCTGACGCTATCGAAGACTTGTTCAGTCAAATAGTATTGATCTGTGATCAAGAGGGTTTACTGGGCCACGAGCTATTGGCCATCGACGGTTGCAAGCTGCCATCCAACGCCGCCAAAGAATGGTCGGGAACCTTCAACGAACTGGAACAAAAGCGGGACAAGATCAAACGCTTAATCGAGCATCATATAAAGGTCGATAAAGCGAATAAGAAAAGCCAATCGCACGATGAACAGCGACAACAAAGAACCCAACAAACCATCGATACTCTCAATCATTCCTTCGATAAGATAGACCGCTTCCTAAAGACACAAGCCCCAAGGATGGGGCAAGGTAAACGGGTTAAAGAAGTCAAAAGCAACATCACCGACAACGAGTCGGCCAAAATGGGAACGAGTAAAGGGACCCTCCAAGGATACAACGGTATCGCCACCGTGGATAAAAAACACCAGATTATTGTGGATGCCCAGACGTTTGGCGAAGGTCAAGAACACCACACCTTAAAGCCGGTATTAGAAGATACCAAAACGCGTTATAAAAAACTGGGCCTTAGCGACGATCTCTATCAAGACAACATCGTCGTCACAGCCGATACCGGCTTTGCTAACGAAACCAATATGCAGTACTTAAAAGAACAAGGGATCAATGCCTATATCCCGGACAACCAGTTCCGCTCTCGCGACCCCAAGTTTATTGGCCAGAAAGCCAAGTACGGAAAACGCAAAGCCAAGCCCAAGAGCCGACAACAAAAAGAAGTGATCCCTTCGACCGATTTTAGCTTTGATCCGATCAAAAAAACCTGTGTCTGCCCCGCGGGCCAATTACTTAGCCCGCGAGGAGAGCGCCCCACCGATAACAACCAAACAAAAATCTATTTTGAGGGGCGCTTAAGTCAGTGTAAAAGCTGCGACCGCAAACACGAATGCATGCGAAATCCTTCGTCAGCGGATCATCGTAAGGGTAATGGTCGTCAAGTGTCGTTTATTCTTAAAGGAAAACCCACCTATACCGATTGGATGAAGGTGCGAGTGGACAGTGAAAAAGGCAAGCAGATTTACAGCCATAGAATGTCGGTGGTAGAACCGGTGTTCGGCAATATCACGGCGAATAAAAAGCTTAACCGATTCAGTTTGCGGAGCAAACGCAAGGTGACAGACCAATGGCGATTGTTTTGTTTAGTCCACAATATCGAGAAGCTACAGAATTACGGGCGTATGGCGGCGTGAGAGGCTAATAACCGGCACTCTAGCGCCGCTGATACGACCACTTGAAATCAGTGTAGAAAACCTGCACTCTGACGACCAATAACTTAAATAGCATGAGGTTGGATAAAATGTTGCTTAATATAATCGTTTTCCTACAGCCTCGTTAAAACTTAAGGAAGGGTAAATGAAGAAGCTAGCAATACTAATACTTTTAATGGGTCTTACTGGATGTGTACACAACCAGAATATGAGCTGTTGTAAACCTTGCGATTGCGAGAATAGGACAGAGAACGCAGACTCAGTAAAAATTGTAGAAGTGCACCCCACAGTTGTTGAGCCGCTTATGGTTGGTGATACAGTGAGCTTTAAGTTTAAAGTCGAGTACCAGCTAACTACCTCAGATACAGGGAGCATCGTGATGGTTGTTCAAGGTTCGGGCAATGAGTCTCTTGGTAATGAAGTGTATCCAATTACTAAAGGTCAAGGTGAAGAGCTACTTGAGGCCAGTATTACTATTCCAGATACGCGTTCAATAACTATATTTACACCAATGAGTACGCCTGGGAATAGCTCTACTACAACTGTTGATTCAAGAACCTACCGTGTCGGACAGTAAAGTTTTAACAAGCGACTGTGCAGTAAAACAAGATGAGGTGGTTAGCATCTCCGCTTGAAATTACAAAATGTTAGTCAGAAAATATAATTCATTAATCAAAGGAGTAATACAATGCGAAGTACTATTTTGAAACTTGTGGTGGTTTTTTCTTTTTCAGTATCGGGGGTCGGTTGTTCCATAGCACCACTGAGCCATGGTGGTCTTGAGTTACATGAAGCTACGCGCTCAGGAGAAATCAATATTGCTGAAAAAGCTAGTGGCTTGGATGGCGGCAAGGTCGGATGGGGTCGACTAACGCCATTTGCCATACCTGTTGCTCCTGTCTACGTCAAAGGAGACGAAAGCGCTGACTTAATGAATAATATAAAGGAGGCACTCGTACTTTCTGGTTATACAGCAAACACAGTTTTGGATAGTGTGGAAGGCAATGGCTCTCCAATACTACACGCCCTCGTAAATAAAAAACGTTATAGTAACTATACCTATTTCGCCCCATTAGTACCCACTTGGGGTGGTATGGATGTAACTTTATCGCTTGTGAGACAAGATGGCGAAACAGTTTGGGAGCATAATTTCAAGGGCGGTGGCTTTACAATGAACTTTTTCGATGGTTACAATATTGTTTCGAAAAAGAGCATGACGAAAATACTTGATAAAATGGTAATTGCTTTCTCCACTGATGATTTTTTTAGAGCTATGAATAGTGTAGAGCTGCCTTCGATCAGCGAGAAGATCACTCAAAATAATGCGGTCGTAAATAAATAGCGATTTGTTGCATAACAAGCGGCAGCAGTCGGACAGTTTTTCCGCATCTTGGTTTGCGTCAAAATGGTGTAGCCATACGCAAACCAATCCGCTCCAAAACTGCCGCGGTGCCGGGCGTTAGCTATCAATCGTAAAATGGAGTAATTAATGTGAAGGTATTAACTGTAGCTTTTTTAGTTTTGATAATTTCAGGATGTACCAGTGTTACGAATCAAACGGCTCCGATTGCAAGTTTCGACACTTTGGAACCGGGTAATGCTCTCATTATTGTCGAGAGAAAGTATGAACACAATGCTAGCGCCAATGATGCGGAAGTTCTGGATAACGGGAAATCAGTTGGTATAGTCGGTATTGGTTATAAAGAGAAGTACAACAAACTCCAATGGCAAAGGCCAGCAGGTGTAATGAAATTGAAATTATCTCCACGCATAGCGATTAATGATGTAGATCCAATTACAACAAATGTTGAGGAAGGTAAAATATATACTTTTGTTGTCAGTTGGAACTGGGGTAAATCATCTATAATTATTGTGCCAAAATAGCTAACAAACGCAATCACTCGGACCGGTTTTAAGCTGCTTCCGCTTCGCTACATCAACTTAAAATCCGTCCGGTGTTGCGGGCGTTATTTTTTGGTGTTCCCCATAAAAAGTAGACACCCTAACTATGCAGCTTTCGCTGTCATTCGTTCGAACTCAGCGGGGCTAACCTGACCGTTAGCTGAGTGCCTTCTTAAACGGTTATAAAATATTTCTATGTATTCAAAGATACCCGATTTAGCTTCGCTTATCGAGCTGTATTGCTCAGCGTAAATCAACTCTACCTTT